>JBAVCK010000161.1:0-28619 GCA_049586635.1 Bathyarchaeia archaeon | reverse complement strand
CATAATTGGGGTTGTTCACAGGGTCATTCACCCATGGAACGCTTACGGACTGGCCAGGGGATAGTTTGCCGCTCACGTGCCGATTCGCGCTCTTCGAGTTCCCTGCAACGATCACTATTGGAACCCCAGTGTCCGCGAGGTCCGTAAACGCAAGCTCCAACGGGTCTGATCCGTCATGGGCTCCTATGCTGTCCGCTAGGCTGTCGTTGATTACAAATGGGAGTCCGAGCTCGCGAGCTTTTCCTGTTATGTAATTTGTTCCGTCAAGGATTGCCTCGTCACTGCCGTCTCGGAGTTTTACGGCTATGATAAGAGCGCCTGGGGCCACCCCTTTGTACGGTGGACCAGCCTGGATGTGTTCAACCGTTGCTGTATCCCTTACGCCATCCGTCCTCATGCGAACCCAGTACTGGCCTGTCCTGCCGTCAACGCTGTCGGGTGCCCAGTCGGCTGGGGGCGTGAAGAATACGGTTCCATTTCGAGCGAGATCCGAAGTCTGGTTAGACTCAACTTGGAGGGGGGCCCATTTCTGCGAGCCCTGGGAATACTCCCAAATGAAGTTCCTATAACTGCCCGGGGTCTTGATGTCGAAGAAAACTTGGTTGAACTCATTCAAGTTCCCGAAGTAACGGTAATCGGATGGGCTCTCTAGGAGCGGAGAGCTAGTTCCAGAAGCTTGGCATAACTGCGTATCATCATGCCACGTAGCTCCATCGTACCGGAGGCAACTTGCAAAAAGCGTGGCTGCTTCCCCGCTGCTTGCCGCGACGGCCGCAACTGCTGTTCCGTGGCCTGGGTCGAACCCGTTTGTGGACCCATCGATTTCACTGCACGTGCCGGATTCAATATCCGCTCTACTGCACTCGTTTCCGTAATCGAATCCCAGCGGCGCGTTGCCGGTCGTAGACTGGTCCCAAATGTAGAGTATTTTGCTCGTTCCGTTCGGGAAGAAGAAATCTCTATGATGGTAGTCGATTCCGGTGTCAACAATTCCAATCACGACCCCCGTTCCATTCACTGAATTGCCGCTTGCATCTTTCACCGTGTTCCACACTTGGTCTGCCAATATCTCTGGCACGCTTGCATCCAACTGTCTAGCTAGCGCTCTAGGGTAGGATACGTGTTGAACGAAATCAAGGGAAGCAATTCGGGGGAGTAGGCTCAGCGGCAAATGCATAGTTGCCACATGGCCTGTGAATGTTTCCAACGTTCCTAATCCTAGGAGTTGTTGAATTTGTCCTGATGACGGAACATAGGAAAAGACGACTACAACCCTCACCTGCGCCTGGCTTTTGATTGAATGTTCGGCAAGGAAACTACGCAGGCCTGGATCAGCCTTCCAGTGAAGCATGACCAGCGGATCAAAAAAGAACGTGGCGCCAACACTCTGGACTAGCGGTGAAATTGTTGCCAGAATGAGTACAGCGACCAGAAGGAGCTTTCGCGAGTCTCTGTGCCAACTCAAGGAGCTATAGCATCCTTCGATGAATTCGGAGTCACCATAATTGTGACACGTCGCGATTTCTGTCCCGTACTCAACTGGGTCTATATAAGTGTCTGCGAATTTTCCAAGCAAAGCGGAGGAACTTCTTGTGCAGGATTATTGACCTACATCTTCAAACAGGAGTCATTTGCATAGCTGCTGAATGATGTGCCACCTTGGCCCCAATAATTCTCGACGGCTCCTCACTGACTATAGAGGATTTAATTCAAGTAGCCCGGAATGGAAGACAGGTCGAGATTTCCTCTGAATCGGTTGGGAGAATTGAGAGATCACGCGCAGTTTTGGAGCGATTGGCTCGCGAGGGTAAAACGATTTACGGCGTTACGACAGGTTTTGGGGCCCTGAGTAACACACGGATCACGTTAGACCAGGCCCAACAGCTCCAGACAAATCTTTTGAGAAGCCATGCGTGCGGCGTCGGGGAAAACCTTACGAAGGATATTGTTCGTGCCGTGATGCTTTTGCGCTTGAACACTCTCGCAAAAGGCCTTTCAGGCGTTAGGCTGGTGGTGCCACGTTTGATTCAGAGCTTCCTAAACGAGGGAATTCACCCTCAGATTCCATCGAAGGGGTCGGTAGGAGCCAGCGGCGACCTCGCGCCTCTCTCACATATGGCCTTAGCGTTGATTGGTGAAGGGCTTGTAGAATTCCACGGTGAAATCGTCCCGGCTTCGGAAGCTATTCGGAAAGCGGGTCTTTCACCCCTGAAGGTAACTATGAAGGAGGGCTTGGCGTTGAATAATGGGACACAGATGTCCACGGCCATCGCAGCCCTAGTTGTCCATGACGCGGAGCAGTTGATCAGAACGGCAGAGGTTGCAACATCTGTCTCGTTGGACGCGCTCCGTGCTTTCGCGGAGGCCTTCGACGCTAGAATTCATCAGGTTAGAAGCTTCAAGGGCCAAGTGGAGTCAGCGAGTAACATACGCTCTCTGATTCAGGGAAGCAAACTGGTCAAGGAGAGTGTAACGGGGGAGCATGAATCCGCGCAGGACGCTTATTCCTTGAGATGTACCCCTCAGATCATCGGCGCCGCTAGGGAAGCTGTTTCTTTCGCGCGAAGATTGGTTGAGGTCGAATTGAACTCGGCCACTGACAACCCGCTGGTTTTCGCGGAAAGTTCGGAGGTGCTGTCAGGGGGGAACTTCCATGGACAAACCATGGGTATGGCGATGGATGTTGTGTCGATAGGATTGGCGACGGTTGCGAATCTTTCGGAAAGGCGGACCTACAGGTTGCTGGACTCACACTTGAGCAATGGGCTTCCTTCATTCTTGGTAGGGGCGAAGGAATCAAGCGGCTTGCATTCAGGCTTAATGGCGGTGCAATATACAGCGGCAGCGTTGGCATCGGAGAACAAAGTTCTGGCGCACCCTGCGACCGTCGACACAATACCTACGTCAGGCGGCATGGAAGATTTCGTAAGCATGAGCCCCATTGCGGGGCTTAAAGCGAGAACGATTTTGGAGAATACACGTCACGTAATCGCAATCGAAATCCTCTGCGCAACACAGGCCCTTGACTTTCGCGACCCTAGCAAAAGCGGTAAGGGAACAAGGGCTGCCTACGCGAAGGTTCGAGAGAAAGTTCCGATGATTAGAGATGACCGTGCATTGGCTGGCGACATTGAAACTATTGCCAAGATGATTTCTGACGGTAACCTACTCGAGGCCGTTGAGTCTTCCATCGGTCCGCTCAAGTAATTCGTGATATTCTTATTATGCCGCTCTACACGTCTCGGGGTTGAGATAAATTGGCAGCTAGGGCTTTGAGAGCAGCTCGTGGCGTCCCGACCGGGCGCGATGCAATGCGCATGATGCAGAAGATGGGAATGAAGGTGGACGAAGTTCCAGCTGTCTCTCAAGTCATCATAAAGACCGCTGGGAAAGACATTGTGATAGAGGAACCCAACGTAACCCTTGTGACCGTGCAGGGCCAAGCTATGTACCAGATTGCGGGTGGTCGAGTCTCAGAGGCGGTTACTAGTGCGCCAACCGAAAATGTTCCTCTTGACTCGGACGTTCAGCTAGTGGCTCAGCAAACTGGTAGGCCGGTGGAAGAAGCGAGGAAGGCCCTTGCAGAAGCTGGCGGCGACCTCGCCAAAGCTATATTGACTCTTAAGGGCCAACAGTCGTCGAACTAAGGGGCGAGCAGCGGCGCCTCGATAACTTCAACTTTCGCCATCCTGCTCTTTATCCGTTTCAATCTGAAGAAGTCTTCACGCTCCGCCTCTTCCAGGTGCATTTCGATATAGCGTATTGTCCCAAGCATTCGTGGTATTATCACGTACTCTAATGAATTGACGCGTCTTTTCGTGGCCGCAATTGCTTCAGCTAGTTTCTTCACTGCAGCTTCAGCACTCGAAAGCTCCGCGATCGCTTTGATGGCGTCAGCCATCTTCAATGTGGCTTCATCAAGTCTTATTGAGGTATCATAAACGTTGTACGGGAACCCGCTTAGCGGCTTAACGTTCACCTGGATGTATGGTATCGTAACGCCAATCACATTTCTCGTCTTTGTTTCTATTGTAAACCTGTCCTCAACGCCAATGGACGTTTGCTGAAGCTTCGTGTAGCCGATGGCCATTTGTGCGGCAACGAAATTGTCGTAGGATTCGGCCAGCAGGTTCTGCGCTTTGGTTTTTAGGGTCGCAATTTCGCGGACGAATTGGAAGAATTCGATCATGAGGGCGTCGAGTTTCTCTCTGAGAAGGTCGCGCCCCCTTTCCGCAATTTTGCGTCTCTTACGTAGCGTGAGCAGTTCCATTCGGGTTGGGTGGACGCCGGCTATTAGCTCGGGCATTTACTTTCCTATCCCGCTGCGGTATTTCGGATGGAATTGTTTGATCGTCGCGGGGTCAATACGTTTCAGTTCATTTTCCGGCAGCTCAGCCAGCAGGCTCCATCCTATGTCGAGTGTTTTCTCAATGTCGCGGTTCTCATATTCTCCTTGCCCTATGAAGCGTCGCTCGAAGTCGTCAGCGAACTTCAAGTATATTTTGTCCCTAGCCGAGAGCGCTTCTTCTCCCACTACAGCCACTAGGTCTCTGAAGGCTCTGCCTTCAGCGTACGCGTAGTACAATTGGTCGGAAACCTCCCTGTGGTCCTGTCGTGTCCTTTCCTTTCCAATGCCTTCACGCATGAGCCGGGAAAGGGATGGGGACACATCGATTGGCGGGTAGATGCCTTTTCTATGCAAACCTCTGTCCACGATCAATTGGCCTTCGGTAATGTAGCCTGTGAGGTTCGGGATTGGGTGCGTGATATCGTCATGCGGCATGGTCAGAATGGGCAGTTGGGTTATCGATCCTTTCGCGTTGCGAATTCTTCCGGCGCGTTCGTAGATCGTGGAAAGGTCCGTGTAAAGGTAACCCGGGTACCCTCTCCTTCCGGGGACCTCTTCGCGGGCTGCTGAGATTTCCCGAAGGGCTTCAGCATAGTTCGTCAAGTCAGTTAAGATAACGAGTACATGCATGTCCAGTTTGAACGCGAAATACTCTGCCGCCGTCAATGCCATACGCGGGGTGAGAATTCTTTCAATTGCCGGGTCGTCTGCTAGGTTGACGAACATGGTGACGTGTTCAAGCGCGCCTTGCTTTTCGAAGTCTTCTTTGAAGAATCTCGCTTCATCTGCTGTGATCCCGATTGCCGCGAAAACGGTTGAGAATGGTTCCCCTGTGCCTCGAACCCTTGCTTGACGTGCGACCTGAGCGGCAACGCGGTTGTGGGGGAGTCCGGCGCCGGAGAATAGTGGGAGCTTTTGCCCTCGGACGAGGGTGTTCATACCGTCTATGGCCGATATGCCGGTCTGGATGAATTCGCGGGGGTATGTTCTTGCGTAAGGGTTGATGGGCGCGCCGTGGACGTCCCAGTAATCCTCTGGAATGATTCGTGGGCCGCCGTCTATCGGGTTGCCGCTCCCGTCAAAGATTCTACCTAGGAGGTCGCTGGAAACCGGTAGCTTGACTGTTTCTCCTAGGAAGCGGACGCTTGTGGAAGGTATGTCTAGTCCAGAGGTGCCTTCGAAGACTTGAACAATCGCCAAGTCACTGCGAACTTCGAGAACTTGGCCGCGTCTTTCCTCGCCTGTGGGGGTGCGAATTCTGACCAGTTCGCCGAAGCCGACACCCCTCACGTTCTGAACAAAGAGGAGGGGGCCCAAGATCTCATTAATGGTGGAATATTCGCGGACAACAACAGACATACCTGTATCCTCATTTGGCGACTTCAATAATTTCTTTGGTTAGCTTTTCGAACTGTTGGTCAATCCTGGTTGACAGTTCTTTTGCAAATGCGTCGAAGGTCTCGGATGGTTGGATCTTGGCCCTCGCAATCTCTTCTTTAGCCGGCACCTCTAGGGCTCGCTGGAGTGGGACTTCCTTCTCCGTGGACTCCTTCATCTTCTCGTAGAACTTCATGATAAGCGACATCAGGCGGAATGTCTTCTCAGGCGAGCAGTAGCTGTCAACTGGGTGTAGGGCGCTTTGAATTAGGAAGTCTTCCTTGATCATGCGCGCCGCTTCCAGTACCACTCGTTGGCTCTCGGAGAGTGCGTCGGGGCCTACGAGCATTACAATCTCCCGAAGTTCCTCATCGCGCTGCAGGAGCGCCATGGCTTCCTTGCGAAGGGAGGACCATTCCGGACCAATTCTTGTCCGGTACCAGTCTTCTAGGGACTCCAAGTACAGGGAGTAGCTGGTTAACCAGTCAATTGCTGGGAAGTGTCTTCGCTCAGCTAGTGGTTTGCTCAGCGCCCAGAATACCTTCACAATCCTTAGCGTGTTCTGAGTCACAGGTTCTGAGAAGTCGCCTCCGGACGGCGACACGGCGCCTACCACGGAAACCGATCCAAGCTTGTTAGGCTCGTTGCCGAGCACTTTGACCCTACCCGCCCTTTCATAGATCTGGGCCAATCTTGACGCCAAGTAGGCTGGGTAGCCCTCTTCGCCAGGCATCTCCTCAAGTCGGCCGGAGACTTCTCGCAGGGCTTCGGCCCACCGTGAGGTAGAGTCAGCCATCAAAGCCACGTCATAGCCCATATCTCGGAAATACTCGGCCAGGGTTACGCCAGTGTACATGCTGGCCTCGCGGGCCGCGATGGGCATGTTAGAGGTGTTGGCAACAAGGATAGTCCGCTCCATCAAGGGTTTACCAGATCGCGGGTCCTTGAGTTCGGGGAACGTTTCGAGAACCTCAGTCATCTCATTTCCGCGTTCACCGCAGCCCACGTAAACGATCACATCAGCGTCAGCCCATTTGGCCAATTGGTGTTGCGTTATGGTCTTACCCGTCCCGAAGTCTCCTGGAATTGCCGCCGTCCCACCTTTGGCGATTGGGAAGAAGAAGTCAATTATTCGCTGGCCTGTTATGAGGGGTGTGTCCGAGGGAACTTTTTCGCGGGTGGGGCGCGGTATACGGACTGGCCACGAATGCATCAAGTAGAGCTTGACTGTACCGTGGCCCGTTTCAACCTCGGCGATTGTATCTTCCAGCGTGTAAGGCCCGTTCGGGACAATTGACTTGAGAGTTCCATTTACGCTCGGGGGGACCAGAATCCTATGCTTGACCAGCACTGTTTCTGGAACTTCGCCGAGTACATCCCCGCCGGTAACTTTCTCTCCTTTCTTCATACCCGGCGTGAAATCCCATTTCTTCTTTCGGTCAAGCGCTGGTGCAGTTATGCCCTTCCGAATGAAAGCGCCGCCTTTCTCTAGAAGGACGGGGAGAGGCCTTTGAGTCCCGTCAAAAAATTGGTTCACCAAACCCGGTCCGAGTTCAACTGAGAGGGGGTTGCCAGTACGTTCAACGACCTCACCCGGTTTGATTCCCGTGGTCTCTTCGTAGACCTGAATCGTGGCCGTGTTAGCCTCGACTCTGATGATTTCACCGATAAGGCCTGAGTTGCCCACTTTGACAAGTTCGTACATGCGGGACCCAAGCATGTCTGAAGCGACGACGACTGGCCCGGCTACTCTTTCAATTCTTCCGGGCTTGAAGCCTGGCAATTTAGTTTCCTCTAACGAAGGGGCGCTGTCATATCAAAAGTTCGTACTTATTGCTTTCGTTAATAGTAGTTGGGCCTGTCGGGTCAACCGACCAGGTGTTTTCCCTCATCCATTATCTGCTTGTCGTCAATCCAAATACTACTCTTCAGCATAATGCCATCAACATGAGTACTCGCACTCCAATCCGCGCCTGTTTCTTCTGGGTAGGGGTTGCCGAAGGCGCAGTGAACTGATGGGAATTTTTCATCCTGCAGCAGATTGCCAGTCAATCGTTCTAAGAATATGTTCGTTCCTATCGCGAATTCTCCTAACCGTGTTCCGTTAGGGTCTTGGCCGAGATACTCCTTGAATTCTCGCAACAGTTGTTCGTTTGCGCATGTAATTGAATTGAGGTCGGCGCGTGAGTTATTCACTTGCAATGTGACAGGGGTTTTTGAGAGGACGCCATACTTGGGGCTAAACCAATCCCCTAGTTCGTCGATGACCATTTTGCCATTCGCTTTGAAGGCCGCAGTGAATATTTCTCCGTCCGGGAGGTTCCCCCACATTCCTTTCTTGTGGAAGAGGCCGTCGGACACCTTCCACCTCCATGACGGGTTGAATTCAACATTGAGTTGAGTTCCTGCCTTGTTGACTACCCTAGCTTTCTTGCAACCCTTCACAACCTGTTCAACTTTCTTCGTTAGTTCAGAGATTTTTCCGTAATCAGCACACATGCCAGTTTCCATGAGTTCTTTTGTGATGCTAGGCATATGCGCGTGTCTAGCGTATCTTATCGCTGTCCGAGTGAACGGGCCCCTAACTGAAAGCTCCCCCTTTTGACTTTCAGCTGCATAGTACGTAACGTTCGCCCAAGGAACCAGCTCAAGTATTTGTTTCGGCAATTCCTTGGCAGGGCGTTCCGTATAATCCTCGAGAATCAGGAGCTTTACGTTTCCTCTTGACGTTTTCTCGGCCGCGTCGGCGATGGCTTTGCCCACTTCCAATGTCGCGCGGTCCGTTAGGATCAGCACATGTTCACCATTCTTCACTGACATGCAAACTTCAACGGCATTTCTTGCACCTTCCGCTAGTGTTCCCATTTTGCGTCACTCCCGAATCTTTGAGCCGCCAATTCTCAATCGGTACATGACGGTGATTAAGAACCCTTCTACGAGCAGTACGCCGCCAAAAATTGCGAGGTTCCGTGGGGATACGTAGGTTACTACGAGTCGGGGATAGTAGTTTTCGTTGGGAACTTGATCGTTTGTGAAAAATTGCGTTGTATAGAAGTTGGTGGCGTACTCGTGAGTGTCTTTGACCACGAGTCCGTAGTTGCTTACGCCGGACCTCCAGTCTTTCATTATGTCGGTGATGTCCCAATTCATCCATAGTAGCGGGCCATACCACCCCCCTTCGCCTGGTGGAACTGGGGCTGTGGCGTGGTGCTCGTCGGTGAAGTTGGGCTGGTTGGCCCAGTTAATGCCGGTCTGAGTCCAGGGCTTGGTAAGGCGGTATACCCCGTAGATTCTGCCCGTTGAATCCGTAGTGCCCATGCTTGGGTCGCCCTTGGTCCACAACCGCAAGCGTAACTGTGCCGAAATGATCCAGGCATCCGACGGAATCGAACTGGTGTTGAATTCTATCCATCCCCTCATGTTGAAGGGGCACTTGTAATATGAGGTAATCTCAAAATTATTCGAGAAACCGTTATTGGCCAACGGGAAGCATTGCCAGCTGTAACTGTGCTTATCCGGATAGATTGTTGTAGTCTTGAATGATGTTACCCAGAAGACGCCCGCCGTCGAAACGACGATAATTAGGATTAGTAGGACGCCGCGCTTCATTGAGGGCAACCTGTGGCTGGACGAGGAAAACAAAGGCTCAAAGCCATAACTATTGTTGTCATTTGGGTAAGTGGCTAGACCGATGGCGGAAAGCATGATCAGATTCCTTTCGAACTTGGCCAGAATGAAGCTGATTCCGAGAAGCGGCTGGATCAGCCACGGCGTGTCACTCCAGGACATTGAATCGGTTGCCGATCACTCATTCTCAACCTGCGCGCTCTCGCTCCTCATAGCGGACCTGGAAGTACAGGGTGGAAAACATGTGAACGTCGAGCGCGTACTGCGACTGGCAATTCTACATGATCTGTCGGAATCCCTGACCTTCGACATAAGCAAAGAATACCTAGAGTATCTGGGAGAGAGGGGGAAGGTCATTAAAGCCGAGTTAGAGCATGCAGCATGGAAACATATCACGGACGGCTTGGAAGAACCAAACCTCCGCCGAAATTACTTGGCTCTCCAGAAGGAATTTGACGCGGAGCGGACCCTTGAAGCTAACATTGTCCACGCCGCTGACAGGATAGACATACTTCTACAAGTAATTCAATATCGACGCAAGGGTTACCCAGCAGCTTCGTTGGCAGACCTTTGGACCGGGACAAACAGCAAACTCCGTTTCTCAAGTGTTGCCTCAGCGCGAAGGATTCAGCAGGTTCTCATTCGCGAAGGCAGAAGGTTGGGGACTGAAAATGTCAAATGATGTAGATGTAGCTTACTGGGAGCTGCACTACGCCCACGCCGTTCTCATAAATCCAAATACCAAATTCACCGGTACTCGGCTCGACAACCAGTGACAAAGCGTAGGGGGAAAACTGGTAGAACCCCATATGCGTGTCAAGGTCAGTCTGTGACAGGAACAAGCCGTGGCCAGGATGGGAGTGATACCACCCCACGATTCGGCCTTCTATTTTTCCTTCAACGATATCATTGGCAACCTGTGCAAGGCGCTGGGGAGGAAAGACACACGAAACTTCGCTCGTTTCATTTCCTCCGGGTATGGTGTCATTGACCCAAAGGGCTTGGCCCTCTAAGGCACCCATGAGCAAGCCGATTCGTTCGACGGGTCTGTTGACGTCCCGTGCAATCCGATCTATTACCCGTGTCGTTATGAACACCTTGAACAAAGCTGGTCACGGAATTAGGGCCTAGCTTGCCGGCGCCAAGATAAGATTTCAACCCTAAACTCCAAAGAAAGCAGCATACCATGGCCGCTTATTCACCACGAATCTGTTCATTAAAGGCGAGATATCGGCGAGGGCAGGCATTATGTGTTCTAATCTGTGAACGCCCTGTTCAAAAGCGCGGGATTAATGCAGGGAGGGCTTCATGAGGGAACTGAGTTGAGAGGAAAGGAGGTGCAATGGATGAGTGAGATTGCAAATAGAAGGATCTACTATCTGGCCGCCGTCGCAATGGTGGCAATAGTCCTCATCAGCGCCATAGCCATCATTCGACCTCCGACCATTCAAACGACGGGACAAAACCCCGCTCCGAAGACGATCCAAGTTACCGGCGTTGGTACCGTGACGGCACCTCCCGATCAGGCAGTTCTAGTACTAGCGGTTCAAACGCAGGCCGATTCTGCAACACAAGCGGCCGGCGACAACGCGGCCACCATGACGAAGGTCCTCACAGCCTTGGACGGTATTGGGATCGACAAGAACTCGATTGAAACGGTGTCCTATACACTATCGCCGGTTTACCAGAACAACCCAGATCAGACTATGCCGTCCAAAATCGTCGGATATGCCGCGGTGAACACAATCCAAGTGACCTTACAGGACTTTACTTTGGTGGGCAAAGCGATAGATGCAGCCGTCTCGGCTGGAGCGAATGTAGTTCAAGGAATCATGTTCACGTTCTCCACCGCGACGCTCGCGACGTTACAGAAACAGGCATTGGGGCAGGCGATTCAGGATGCAGACGGCCAGGCGCGTGCGATGGCTTCGGGCCTAGGGGTCAGCATCGTCGGCCCGATATCTGTCACACCGGGTTACAACTTCCAGCCAACCTACGAGCGCCTCAGCGCTTCGTCACAAGCGACGCCAATCCAGCCGGGCACGTTGCAGGTTACGGTCACCGTGCAAGTCGCCTACGAGTTCGCGTAGGGCGAGCTTGGGTAGAGGCCTAAGAAGCGTGGCGTTACGTAGGCTTCGAAGTACGCGGCGATGGCGAACAGAGCTACTGACATCAACGACAGCATCAGCGCATCCTTCACTCCCTCGACTAGAAGCGGCCGGTCGACACCCCGGCCGCTTAATTTTCCGTATAACGCACGAGTAGTCGCAACATGCCACCGCGCTAGTCCAGCAAACTCCAGTACGAACGCAGGGAGTTCAAAGACCCCATGAGGTGTCAGGCCAGCAATCGTGTAGGCTGCTCCTTTCGTAATGCTGACAAAGGAAGCAACTGCACCTATCGTAATCGCATTTAACAGCAGCTCATAGCCCAAACTAAACGCCCCAATGAAAGGCACCCAGGCCCAGATTCTTGCCGGGTTCCAGAAGTGCCCTATGTTGTTCAGGAAAATGAAAAAGTATAGGTTCTTCGTGAAAGGGGGCGGTATCGCGGCATAAGTCCTAGTTGTTCCAACGAAATCTTCTATGACCCTCATGAGGTCAGGAGATGTCAATAGAACGGCGTAAGCAACTACAGCTGATATTATGATTATGGAGAAGAACGTGATCGCGATTACGGTGATCAACAGTTTGTTTCGAACAAGTGCAATGCGCATGGCAGAGGTAAGCCGCATTAAAGCCACTAGCTCGTTTGTTGTCTTCCACAATGAGGGCAGAATTTTGCGTTTTCAGGCACCGCGCCGCCGCAAGTTGCACAACTCCTGGTCAAAGGTTGAGGGTTCAGCAGGGTAAGAATCTGGTCTTCGAACTGTGCTTGGTCTTGGAAATGTTCATTGTAATCTTTCAATAGTGTGTAGAACCAATAAATCCAGAAAATGCCGCCCGTAATCGCTGTCAATATGATTAGCAGCATCGGGTCCCTCTTGTGAAGCCTGGAGGGAGGAAGGGTTAGGGGCGCTACGCCGGTTTCACTAAGTACACTGAGTAGAGTTGTTTGGTAGTTGGATTGAAGTTCCTCGTGTTTGCGCAAGTCCTGAGTGAGGTTGTATGCCACGATCAAGCCGACGATTGGGTTGACGAAGACGTAGAGTACCGCCCATAGACCTGCTGGCCTGTCGCGCTCCTCGAACATCGATTCCTCAGTCAATTGTTCAAGGCGAAGGACATTATCACCCGCAGTAGGGCCTGATTTTGAGGCTAGGTACTTTTGAAGGGTCGAAAAGAGCTGTTGCTGTCTTCTGGAATGGTCGTTCCTCCTTTCAATCATGTAGTAAATGGCGAAAGCTCCTATCGCCAGTACGAGGTAAAATGAGGCAATTGCGAAGCCGTACAGCGCAAGAATCTCCCCCATTACGGAGGAGAGGGCGCTTTGTGGTTGCTGAAGGCTGCCAACTCTCGCGAGCACTGAGACTATGATTCCAATGAATCCAACTGCGAGGCCGATTCCCACCACAATCGGCAGGGCCGGCACGAGCATCCAAATGTAACCCATCCTCCGGTCGGTTGAAGAACGTCTCCTGGTCAACTCCTCTATCCGTTGAATCAATAACTGGGGCTGGGCTGACGTATTTGTCACCCCAAACCAGCCTTTGGTACGCCTAGGGATAATCTCATAATGCTCATCGGCACTATCTTTGGTGAGGTTTAAGGCATTGCCGAAGGCTTTCGTCTTTATGAATATTGACGCTGGTTCAGAGAATGAAATTTTGAAGGACCTGCGCCAAGTTCCGGAGGTTAAGGAGTCCTATTTCGTATACGGCGTCTACGACATAGTGGCAAAGATTGAAACAGATTCGATGGATCGCCTGAAAGAAGTCATAACATGGAAAGTCCGCAGGCTCGACAAGATTCGATCCACCCTGACCACTATCGTTAGCGAAGGCAAATAGGAATCCAGGTTTCCGTAGCTGCGGTCCTAGGGCTATGGCCCTGGCTCAGCGGTAGGGGAGAAACTCTTTACCTAGCAGCTCGCGGGCCACAATGATTTTGTTAATGTCCGTCGTGCCGTCGCCTATCATGGCCCCACGTATTTCTCTCAACCTGTATTCATCTAGGCTTTCTGTTGTGTAGCCCAATGCTCCGCGGTTTTGTAGGCAGTTGTTCACTATTTCGAAGCAGAGTTGTGGCACATACCACTTAATCATGGCTGACTGTTTCGTAATCTTCTCGCCCTTGTCCTTGGTCCAAAGGGTTTTGTAAGAAAGCAGCTTGGCAGCCTCAAGTCTCGTGTAACCTTCGACAATACGTGATTGCACTGATTCATATTTCCCGATAGGTCGCCCGAAAGCTGTTCGTTGCTTCACGTACTCGATGTTTTCGTCTATTGCTGCTTCGGCCATGCCAGCGCACCACACCGCGATCAGGGCTCGCATTAGGTCGAAAGTTTCCATTACGTAATAGAAGCCTTTGCCCTCCTCACCAATCAGGTTCCCTACGGGGACAGTTACGTCCTTTAGCACGAAACCTCCGAAGGAGAACAACTTCCAGCCGAGCGCGTCAAGGTCGTACCTTTCGATGCCCGGCCTGTCCATCTCAACGAAGAACATGCTAACTCCCTTAGCCCCGCCCTCTTGGTCGGTCTTAGCCAGCACGCAGTAAGCTCCGCACTCGTTAACTCCGGTGATGTACTGTTTTTCACCATTCAACACGTAGTTGTCCCCCTTTCGAACTGCACGGGTTGTGATGGCGGCGGCGTCCGACCCCGCGGACGGTTCCGTGTTCGCGATTCCAAGCATTCTCTCACCTTTCGCCATGGCCGGCAGCCACTCCTTCTTCAGCTGTTCCGGGCCATGCAAAGACAGAATCTCACCCATTATGTCCCCGAGCGGAATTTGCCAGCCCGCGCGGGCAACTTCTTCGACGAGAATTCCCATCGTGACAGCGTCCGCCTCCTGCCCGCCATACTGCTTCGGAAACCTTAAGCCCAGAAGGCCAGTCTGCCCCATCTTCCGGTAAAGCTCCCACGGGAATTTGCCTTTGCTTTCAGCATCCCTAATCTTCGGGGCGATCTCCTTCTTGGCAAACTCTCGAACAGTTCTACGGAAAAGTGCTTGTTCTTCGCTGAAATCAAAGTCGAGGGGCATTTCATTCACGCTTGAGCTCCGTTTTACAGCGCGTTGTCCTCTTAAGGTTGACTAGGATGCCAAAGCCAGAGCTTGACCGCCGCTTTTCTTCTGAATAATAATCCCGCGAATTCCCGATCCGGCTGACGTCGGGAATAGGGAAGGATCGAGCTGCGTCATCCACGTTAGTTGCGGGGTAGATTTATAACGAAAGAGAACTTCTTGGCTTGGGCTCCTGCGAGTGGTCCGATTTTGGACGAGCTTGAGCAAATACGCGAAAAGAAGATGCGTGAACTAATGGGACAAATGTCAACACCGAGCATAGACAAACCAATTGTTGTTAGTGACAGGAACTTCGACCAGACAGTCAAGAACTACCCGTTAGTTGTCGTCGACTGCTGGGCAGCCTGGTGTGCACCCTGCCGAGCGATTGCCCCCATAGTGGAGGAGCTGGCAAAGGAGTACAGCGGGAAAGTAGTGTTCGGAAAGTTGAATGTTGACGAGAACCCCGAGACCGCTGACAAATTTGGCATAAAGGCGATTCCTACGCTGCTCGTAATGAAGAACGGGGCCGAAGTGGACCGTGTAGTGGGGCTCCTGCCGAAGAGCCAACTCGAAGCGAAGATAAGCAGCTTCTCCTAGGAACAACTCAACTTAACGATTCTATGGCTCCCTGGCCCTACAGGGAACATGCCATTAACGCAGTTCGCCGTAGGCCAGAAGATAATTTCTCTAGCGAAGCCCATCAAGGCGTATCTTAAGAGCAGCCGTTCAAAATACAGATTCCGAGATGAGCCGCGTGGGAATATACGAATTTGAAGGGCGCATCCCAAGGATAGCGCCAAACGCCTACGTTGACGAGGACGCGAAGGTGCTGGGAGATGTTACAATTGGGCCGCAATGTTTCATCGGTCCCGGTGCTAGAATCAGAGGAGATTATGGAACGATTACGATAGGGGAGAAAACGAGTATACAAGAAAACTGTGTCCTCCATGCGCGGATGAATGAGAAATGCGAAGTCGGCAATCATGTTCAAATTGGCCACGGGGCGCTTCTCCATAACTGCACAATCAAAGATTACGCAGTGGTTGGTGTGGGTGCTGTGATCAGCGACTACGGGACCGTCGGAGTTTGGAGCATTGTTGGTGAAGGCGCAGTAGTGACAAGCAACCAAACAATTCCTGATGGCAAAGTTGCCGTTGGCGTTCCCGCGAAAGTCATTCGAGATGTCGCAGAATCCGACAAACAACTTTGGACCAAATACAAGGAAGCTTACGCTGACTTGGCATTGAGGTATCCAAAAGGCCTAAAGCGGATACGGTAGGGACATCGAACCTGCGGCAAACTGATAGGCAATGCCCGACGAACTGATAGCCGTTCTCGACTTCGGAGGCCAGTACTCACATCTCATAACACGCCGCATAAGGGAATGCGAAGTCTACTCAGAGCTGCTGCCATATACCGCAAAACCACAGGAACTCCTAGAGCTGAAAGCGAAGGGAGTCATTCTCTCAGGCGGTCCCGCCAGCGTATACGATGAAGGAGCTCCCAAATGTGACTCCGGAATCTTTCGGCTTGGCTTGCCCGTCTTGGGTATCTGCTACGGCCTGCAGTTAATGGTTCAGATGCTGGGCGGCCGCGTCAAAGCGACAAAACGGCGGGAGTATGGGAAGACGCAGTTGAACATATCCGACAGCTCTGACCTATTCCAGGGAATTACGGGCTCAATGGTCTCTTGGATGAGCCATGGCGATTACGCGGAAACCCTCCCCGGGGGGTTCGGGGTGATTGCTAGTTCCGAAAATTGCAAAACTGCGGCTATACGCGATTCTTCTCGCCTGCTCTACGGGGTTCAGTTTCATCCAGAGGTTGCGCATACGGAGAACGGCCTACAAATCTTAAGGAATTTCGCCGTTGGAATAAGCGGGTGTTCGCAGACCTGGAACCCCCGGTCGATAATTGAAACCGCTACGCAGCAAATTCGATCCGAAGTTGGAAATGATGAGGTGTTGTCCGCTGTGAGTGGTGGAGTTGACTCCACTGCGACAGCCGTGCTCGTGCAGCGGGCGGTGGGCGACCGGTTAACGTGCATCTTCGTTAATCACGGCCTCTTGAGAAAGGATGAAGAGAAGCTGATTGTGAAGGCTTTGAAGGATGATCTCAAGCTAAACCTGCGTTATGTTGATGCTTCTGAAAGATTTCTGAAACGTCTTGTGGGCGTTACCGACCCTGAACAAAAACGGAAAATTATCGGTGAAGAATTCATCAAAGTCTTTGACGAGGAGAGTTCGAAGACAGGAACGTTTCGTTGGCTAGCTCAAGGGACCCTCTACCCAGACGTTATCGAAAGTGCGGGAACTGGTAGCATAGCATCTCGAATTAAGACGCACCACAATGTGGGAGGGATCCCTGAATGGTCGAAGTTCAGAATTATTGAGCCCTTGAGGTTCCTATACAAGGATGAGGTTCGCAAGATCGCTCAGGAACTCGGCGTACCCAACGTCATAGTAAGCGCACACCCCTTCCCAGGGCCTGGTCTTGCGGTTCGTATTGTCGGCGAGGTAACAAACGAAAAACTACGCATATGCCGCGAAGCCAGCGCCATAGTTGAGGATGTCCTGACCCGCCGCGAACTTTACGGCTCCGTTTGGCAAGCGTTCGCTATCGTCGGGGATGACATGGCAGTGGGAGTTCTTGGCGATCAGCGCCAGTTAGGATACATTGTAACCGTTCGCATTGTAAAATCCTTGGACGGCATGACCGCAGACTGGGCAAGAATCACGCCCGAGGTCCTCGAGGAACTCAGCAGCCGAATCACAGGTGAGGTACCAGGAGTTACCTGGGTGACGTACGCGATAACCTCGAAACCGCCGTCCACAATCGAACCGTGCTAGTCCTAGCCTTAGGCAGGTCCGTAGACTACTTGGGTTTGAATGAGTGGCCGCAACCACATGTTTCGGTTGCGTTGGGGTTGTTCACCCTGAAGCCTTCACCCATGACTGTTTCAACGTAGTCTACTTCTGAGCCATCCACGTACTGAGCGCTCTGCTCGTCGACCAGAAGCTTGACTCCGTGAGCTTCGATAACATGGTCTTCGTCGGTCTGGTTGTCGAAAGCCAAGCCGTATTGGAATCCGCTGCAGCCTCCGCCGGAAACATAGAGGCGCAGACCCACATCCTTCTTTTCTTGCTTGTCTATTGCTGCCTTGACCTTCTCAGCAGCTTTCTCAGTCAGAGAAATCTTCAGTGTGCTGGGGGAGTGTAGCATTCCTATACGCCAGGTGGCGGTTATTACATATGGATTATTTAAGTTTGGGCTACTGAAAACCATAACCTAAACGCATAACAAACGCCCTCACCCAATCAACGTAACCGGTTCTCGGCAGGTTGCACCCATTGACCCAGACCCTCGGCATCGTTTACAGCGACGCGTTTCAGCAGTACGACTTCGGGCCGACTCATCCGCTCAAGCCAACTAGGCTGAAACTGACCTTTGAGCTGATGAGGGCAGTCAACTTACTTTCTTCGCCGAACGTGAAGGTCAGCGAACCGCGTGTGGCCAGCCGCGATGAACTTGCGCTCTTCCATGATGAGGAGTACATAGATCTAATACAGAAGGTCAGTAGGTCAGGCGAAGGATTTCTCGATTTGGGGGATACGCCCGCTTTCAAGGGTTGTTTTGAGGCATCTGCGCTCGGGGTAGGCGCGTCTCTGGCTGCGGTTGATTTAGTCATGTCTGGTCAAGTGGCACATGCGATGAACATCTCTGGAGGACTGCACCATGCCCATCCAGGCCGCGCGTCCGGTTTCTGCATCTTCAACGACCCCGCCGTCTCAATTGCATATCTGAAGAAGAAGTATGCAGTGGACAAGGTCCTCTACCTAGACGTGGACGCGCATCATGGAGACGGCGTAATGTACGGGTTCTACTCGGACGCTGGCGTTTTGGATATTGACTTCCACGAAGACGGCCACTATCTTTTTCCTGGCACTGGATTCACTGAGGAGATTGGCGAAGGCAAAGCTTCCGGAATCAAGATAAACATACCATTACCGCCATTCACCGGCGACAAGCCATACATGGAGCTGTTTCGGGAAATCGTTCCCGCAGCCGTGAGGAAGTACAAGCCGCAGGTCCTGCTGCTGCAATGCGGGGCAGACTCACATGCAAACGACCTTCTAGCTCACTTGCAACTCACTACAAAGACTTACTGCGAGGTCGCTAAGATTGTTCACGAATTGGCGCATGAGGTAGCTCATAGCCGCCTCGTTGTTTTCGGCGGTGGCGGCTACAACATATCCAACGTTGCGAGGACATGGACATCTGTTGCCTCCGTACTAGTTGATTACGTGCCTCCCAAAGCGGTCCCAAGGGATTGGCAGAAGTTGTTCGAAGCGCTAGTTGGGGAGAGTGCTCCAGAGAGCATTAGCAGTGAGGGGGAAGCCAAGCAGGAACTTTCAGCCGACGCGCCGCCGAAACAAACAGCCGAAATTCTGAAGGACCTAAAGCGAAGAATACCGGCTTTGGCGTAGCCCATAGCCATCCAAAGTCAAGCATTCTCAGGCATTTCTTCGATTGGCTTTAGGACTCCAGTGAGAAGGTCTTTTTGAACCCGAAGGTAGTCCTCGGGTGTTCCAACATCCGCCCAGTAGCCTTCATGTCTGTACCCGAAGATTGTTCCTTCCCGCATTAACTTGGGGAAGACATCCAACTCGAGCGAAGTCCGCCTTCCCTTTGGGATCTTGGCGAAGATGGAAGGGCGAATTACGTAGACGCCTGCGTTTACCCACGTCTCACCGGCAGTTTGTTTTCGTGGCTTCTCAACGAAGCTTACAACTCTGTTGTCGCTATCGAGTTCCACGGCCCCGAACCTCGTCGGCGTCCTGGACTTCGCTAATGCGACGGTGGCTAATGCGTTGGTTTTCTTGTGGGCGGAAATCAATTTGTCAAGGTCAAGTCCTGAAAAGATTACGTCTCCGTTTAGTGTTAGGAAATCGGAGCTTATCATTTGTTCAGCGTTCTTTATGGCGCCTCCCGTGTCGAGAGGTTCTTTCTCGAAGCTGAAGCGTAGGCGTATTCCGAGGCGGTGTTCGTCCAGGTAGCGGACGATCTGTTCCTGTAGGTAGCCTATCGCCAGAACTATTCTATCAAATTCGTAGTGCTTGAGGTATTCAATTTGGTACTCGACTAAGGCTTGGTACCCTATCGGTAGAAGAGCTTTGGGTGTAGAGAAGGACGAGGGCCTCACTCTGGTTTCAAGGCCGCCGCATAGGATCAACGCCGTTCTTTCGGGTCGGAATTGTTCCATCCCGAGTTTCATGAGAAATTCAGCCGTTTCCGACCGGTTGGTGAACCTCGTCCCATCGACTAGCAAATCTACCTTATGCATTAGGGACGGGTCCAAGGTCATACTATAGCGGCGCTTCATGGCTACGTCAGTAATACACCATATGCCTTAATTGTATTACGGTCTACGTTCAGGTTTGTGGAAGTCTTGCTAGACGTATGCCCTGCTTGCGGAAGTAGGGATATGGAGTTCGTCAACGCTCACGAGGCTGTTCAGATCAAATGCACAAACTGCGTAAACATTTGGTGGGACCAAAGCTACTCATATACCCCTCCTTAGCAAATTCCACACAAGATTGCGCGGACGAAGAATAATGCAGTTTTGAGGGTGCGTAGTCCCTCACGGAGAGGCGCCTCTTCAGAAGGCGACAGAAACACTCTCTGCATTCCTTCACTAAGGTAATACGGCCCGTGTCATACTGCTGCAGTGATTCTTCGGTGCAGAAGTATTACCAGAAATCCTTTAATTGTATTACGTTATTCTAGCTCTAACGGTCATAAACATGATGTGTGCTTGTCCCGCTTGCGGGAGTCGACAAATAACACTGAGGCAGAGAAATACTTCGGAGATACGGACTGAGTATTTGCCGGCGTTTGAAGAGTTCACGCAGGTTGCGTGTGCTAGATGCCACAACCTGTGGTGGGATCACAGCTAACCCAGAGACCGGTGAGAGCCGCAGCGCTCTTGGGATTGTTGGCGCATTAACTGCTCTTTTCAGCGCATTGTTTTCGCGCCGCGTCTAGAACGACTCTCTGTTCAACTTGGGCGACCATTCTCCGTGTGTGTACTATGACATCCGGGTTTACTGAAATGCTATCTATTCCTGATTCAACGAGAAACTTCGCGAATTCAGGATAGACACTTGGCGCTTGGCCGCAGATACTTACGGTCTTACCGAAACTATGGGCTGTGACGATAAGGTCTTTGATCGCTCGTTTGACCGCAAGGTTCCTTTCGTCGAAGAGTGGCGCCAAAACTTCATTATCTCTGTCCGCGCCGAGTATTAGCATCGTCAGGTCATTGCTACCGATTGAGAAACCGTCCGCACCAGCTTTGCAGAATTCATCTGCCAATATTATGTTGCTGGGGATTTCGGCCATGATCCAGAGCTTGAAATCCTCCGATTGTACTAACCCTTCACTTCGGAGAAGCTCACGGATTTTCACAAACTCATCTACGGTTCGGTTGAAGGGGATCATGCACCAAAGGTTTCGCATGCCCAATTCGTTTCTGACTTTCTTGACGGCTGCAATTTCGAGTTTGAATGCGGGTTGGTAACGTGGGTCGGTGTAGCGGCTTGCTCCTCTCCATCCGATGAGCGGGTTCGCCTCTTTGATGTCGCCCTCGTATTTTTCTCCACCCTCGAGTTTTGCATATTCGTTCGTTTTGAAGTCGCTGAAGCGAAGAACAACCGGTCTCGGATAGAATGCTCTGCATATCGTTTCAAGTCCTGCGGATAGCTTGTCCACGAATTCTTCAGGATGTCCCTGCTCGATAAGCATCATAGGATGCTTCTTTACGTGATCGCTTACAATGAATTCCATCCGTAGTAGGCCCACGCCGTCGACTGGCAGCTGTGAGATTCTGTGGGCTAACTCGGGTTCTCCAAGGTTGACGAAGATCTTCGTCCCAGTTACGGTAGGATCCTTGAAAGCCGCCAACCCATCTGCAGATGGTTGAGGTTTGGTGTCAGATTCAGGCATCTCTAGGACTATTCCTTCGTAGACGAAGCCCATCTTTGCGTCGACAGTAACCTGTTCTCCCGTATGTATGGTGTGAGTTCCAATTTTGGTTCCGGTTATGCATGGGATTCCTAATTCGCGGCTGACGATGGCTGCGTGGCATGTCATGCCGCCGGTGTCTGTGACGATTGCTTTTGCTTTCTTCATTGTCGGTACCCAGTCGGGTGTAGTCATTTCGGTTACGAGGACTTCGCCGTTTTGAAACTCGCTAACATGGTCCGATGTCATGATTACGTGCGCTCTGCCCGCTCCGAGGCCGGGAGATGATGGCAGCCCTTTGAGAATGATCTTCTTCTCTCCAGCTAGAGGAGTTGGTTTCTTTATTGGGCTCTTCTTAAGGGACCAAACGGTTTCAGGTCTAGCTTGCAATATCAAGAGTTTCCCGGTCTGGGTGTCAAGTCCCCATTCAATATCCATGGCATGGCCATAGTGTTGTTCAATGGTCATAGCATGCTTGGCCAGTTCAATTACTTGATCGTCGGTGATTACCTGTCGGTCCTTGAGGTCGTTGGGTACTCTCTTCTCTTCAGTTCCTCCGGCTTTGATCTGGACAAGCATGATCGTCTTCATGGGTATCTCTTTTCGAATGATTTTCATGCTCGCCTTGTCGACATAATAGTCGTCGGGCGTGACGCTGCCCTTCACAACGTACTCTCCTAATCCGTAAGATGCCTCAATTAGTACAAGGGACTCGTCGCCGTTTGTTGGGTCCATGGTGAAGATAACGCCGCTGGACTCGGAATAGCACATCATTTGCACAATTGCGGAAAGTGCTACGTCGACATGGTTGAAGCCTTTCTGGATTCTGTAGAATATCGCGCGGTCTGTGAAAAGACTCGCATAGCACTCCTTTACGCTCTGGATTACGTTGTTTACTCCGGTGATGTTGAGGTATGTTTCTTGTTGACCTGCGAAGCTTGCGTCGGGTAGGTCTTCTGCAGTCGCAGAACTCCGTATTGCGACGAACGGGTTCTTGACTTTCTCTCGTTCACCGAGTTTCTCATAGCCATCCGCTATGACTCGCTCGAGTTCCTTCGGCATTACCGCGGATTCAATCATTTTCCGTATTTCCGCACCAACCTTTTGGAGTGTGACCGTGTCGTTTGAATCCGTCAAGACCTTCAGGGCATCTGCGATCTTACATTCTAGCCCGTTCTTTGCGAGGAACAACCTGTACGCATCGGCTGTAAGTGCGAAGCCATACGGGACTGGAACTTTTGTCTTGGAAGTCATTTCGCCCAGGCTTGCAGATTTTCCGCCTACGAGCGGTACATCTTGCTTACCGATTTCGTCGAACCAAAGTAGAAGGGCACTCATCTTACATTTCCACTCCTGATCTCTTGGGAAGGTAGTACTTCCGGGCGGAAACCTTCGGAATAAGTAATATCTACGTACGGTAAATACGCCAACTTACATTGACAGGTGGCGTCCAAATCGAGCCAGATTACCACAATTCCTTCGTATCCTAGTTCTTCAGAAAGTCTGCTGCATTTCGGGTAGTTGTTTGTGGGGAGAAGCGGTTTGTACGTCTACCTATTCGAGGAGGGGAGTTCCAAGCTCCGGAGCCTACTCGGGGGTAAAGGAGCAGACCTTGCAGAGATGACAGGTCTCGGCCTGCCAATTCCTCCTGGCATTACCGTGACAACAGCGGCTTGCAACTACTATAGTTCACATGGGTCAAAGTTCCCGGATGGTCTTGAAGACGAAATCCGCCTGAAAATGAAGACCTTAGAATCGAAAACGCGCCGAATCTTCGGGGACGCGACAAATCCGCTCCTGGTTTCAGTTCGGTCCGGTGCACCAATCTCGATGCCCGGAATGATGGATACGGTGCTCAACCTTGGGTTGAACGATAAGACCGTCATCGGTCTTATTCAACAGACGAATAACGAACGGTTTGCGTACGACGCCTACAGACGCTTCGTTCAGATGTTCGGGAAAGTTGTGCTTGGTGTTAGGGGAGATGCTTTCGAGTCAATCATTCGCGAACGCAAAGAGAAGTTGGGCGTGAAATCGGACATTGAACTCGATACGAAGACATTGGCGTCTCTCGTTCAAGAGTTCAAGAGTCTTATCAGAAAAGAAACGGGGCAGGACTTCCCCGAGGATCCGGCAACTCAACTTCAGTTGGCTGTAGGGGCAGTCTTCCGTTCGTGGAACGGGCATAGGGCCCTCGTGTATCGTGAGGCGAACAAGATTCCTGAAACGCTGGGCACGGCTGTTAACATTCAGACCATGGTGTTCGGGAACATGGGTCCAGATTCGGGCACCGGCGTCTGTTTCACAAGAAATCCTTCGACAGGTGAACCGCGCCTGTTCGGAGAGTTCCTCATCAACGCCCAGGGCGAAGATGTCGTAGCCGGAATTAGGACGCCTAAACCGATAGCTCAACTAAAGGACGAGATGCCCCTCGTTTACAGTCAGTTGCTCGATGTGTGCAAGATGCTTGAGCAACATTTCAAGGACATGCAAGACATCGAATTTACCGTTGAAAAGGGAAAGCTGTTCATCCTTCAAACGCGGTCGGGGAAGCGAACTGCTTCAGCCGCCATCCGAATTGTCGTAGACATGGTCAAGGAAGGCTTTCTCTCGAAGGAGCAGGCGTTGCTACGAGTTCTTCCCGCGCATCTAGAACAGCTCGTGCACAAGCAGATTGATCCAAGCTTCAATGCTAAACCGATAGCGACCGGCCTACCGGCGTCACCCGGGGCCGCGACTGGGAGGGTAATTTTCGATACCGATGAAGCTCATTCCTTAGGGTCCACGGGAGAGGCAGTCATCCTCGTCAGGGAGGAGACCACCCCCGAGGACATTCACGGAATGATCGCTGCCAAGGGAGTCCTCACGAGCAGAGGAGGCATGACATGCATCTCTGGACAAACACGTGTCCTCACCGATAGAGGTTTATTGTCAGCCGAATCGGCCTACGACTTGCTGCAGAATGGGGCGAACCTCCAAATTCTATCGTTCGACACCAAGAGGCTCAGTCCATTATGGCGTCGCGTCATCGCGGCAGGACGAAGACCTGCGAAAACAGTAGCCATCTCCATTTCTCAAACAGGTCGCTCAACCCAGGGTACCGTGCGCCTCACCCCAGATCACAAGATGCTTGTTATACAAAATCGTGAGTTCGTCAAGAAACGCATAGACTCTGTCCTCAGCGATTGTGACTTCATCAGTATTCTCGATAGAATCCCACGTTGTGCCCACAAGACCATGTCTGGCAAGCTCGCATATGTGGTGGGCGCTTTGTTATCCGATGGGTACGTGCATCTAACCCCAACTAAGGGCTTTGTGACGTTCATACAGAAACCGACACGAGAGAAAGCCGATTTCATCTCCGCCGTGGAAGAAAGTTTCAGGGACGAGTTTGGTGCAGAGTTTACTTACATTCGCCAGCGTCAGAGTGTGGCCTTCTTAGGTCAACGAGAGATCCGAGGGAGTGTCGAAGATCGAATCAGTTTCAGGCGAAACCCTGCGTTACGCCTCACATTGATGAGGAAGCATTTGGCGCGTTGGGTGTTAAACGCACAGGAGGAAGCTCTTCTACGCTTTCTTGCTGGCTACATAGATGGCGACGGAACTTATGTGGCAAGTTCGAGTCCGGTTCGTATCCAAATAACCGTGGCGGAGAAGAAACGAGACATCCTAGAGGGGTTGGCATTAGCTTGCCTGCGACTCGGGATTGTGCCGCAGGTCACCAGGAATAGAGACGCCTTAGGGCTAATAATTGCTGAGCGAGTTAACGACATTCTTGCATTTACTAAGCGCGTTAGAGGCCATTCGCCACAACGATACTACGACTCCAAATGCTACTCAATGAGGGCTCTGTTCCAGGACGTGGTGGACCAAGTTGACTTCAAGGGGCGAATTCGCCAAGCAGTAGCTCGCAACATCATGTTCGGCGCAGAGAAAATTCGGCGCGACCTAGTTAGACAATGCCCCGGAGACGTAGGTCGTGAGGTTTTGGCGCTCCTCAATTCGCCGATACGGTCATTCAGGGCTAGATGCGTCGGCGGAGCTCTAAGTGAGGTCGTTTACAACTTTGAGGTAGATGCCTCTACGGAACTGGACAAGAACTTCATCATCTTCTCGACCGGAATGACACCAGTCATTGTTTCGAACAGTCACGCGGCAGTTGTAGCCCGAGGGATGGGAAAACCAGCTGTCGTTGGCTGCGAACAGATCAAAATCGATCTTAGCACCAATACTATGAGCACACGCAAGGTTATGGTACAGAAGAATGACGTTATCACGATCGACGGGACCACTGGAAATGTGCTGCTGGGTGTCGTTCCAACAATTGATCCGAAGTTGGGCGCCGAAGCAAAACAATTGTTGGGCTGGGCTGATGAAGCTCGTAGGCTCGGCGTTCGAGCTAACGCTGACACACCCGAAGGGGCCAAGGTAGCGAGGGAATTTGGCGCGGGCGGAATCGGACTTTGTAGAACTGAACGGATGTTCAACGCTCAAGACCGGCTTCCCATAGTTCAAGAAATGATCCTATCCGTAACGGACGAGGAGCGCGGTCAAGCGTTAGAGAAGCTGCGACCGCTCCAGAAGGAGGACTTCAAAGAAATCTTCCGCAACATGCATGACCTGCCCGTCACCATTCGGCTCCTGGACCTACCGCTCCATGAATTCCTACCTAGGTACGATGAATTGACGGCTGAAGTTGCTTCCTTGAAAGCGACAGGCAGTAGCGCGGACTTGCTTGAATCGAAAGAACGGATGCTCAGGAAAGTGATAACCCTGGCCGAACACAACCCAATGCTTGGCCACAGGGGGTGCAGGCTGGCAATAAGCCACCCTGAAATATATGAGATGCAAACCCGCGCAATCTTTGAGGCCGCGACCGAACTGCAAAACGAAGGCGTCAGAGTTCGAGTAGAAATAATGCTCCCCCTTGTAGGGGAGGCCAACGAAATTCGCTTCCTGCGCGAAAAAATAACCTCAGTGGCCGCGAAAGTCATGGAAAAAATGGGGTTGAGAATAGAGTTCAAGGTCGGCACGATGATAGAGGTTCCTCGGGCCGCCTTAACTGCGGACGAGATCGCACGCTATGCTGATTTCTTCTCCTTTGGAACAAACGACCTCACCCAAGCAACTTTTGCATTTAGCAGGGACGATGCTGAAGCAAAATTCTTCAAAGATTATTTCGACAAGAAGATCCTGAACTCCAACCCGTTTGAAGTCCTTGACCGGAGGGGAGTTGGTAAGTTAATGCGATTAGCTGTCGAGGCGGGAAAGAAAAGCAACCCACGGCTCAAAGTGGGGATATGCGGTGAACATGGCGGCGAACCAAGTTCGGTTGAGTTCTGTCACGAACTGGGCCTAGACTACGTCAGTTGTTCACCCTACCGAGTTCCAGTGGCCCGCCTGGTCGCAGCGCAGGCCGTCGCGCGAGAAAAAATGGCCCCCACAACCGAGAACACATGAAACAATGAAAAGCGACCGGTGTCATGGCTATTCAGCGAGCCCCGTTCATCCTCTAAGATTTCATGGTGGGCCGGGCCGGACTTGAACCGGCGACCATCTGCGTTCTGGACGTTTGGTTTGTCAGGCAGATATCCTAACCAGGCTAGACGACCGGCCCAGAGCGGCGGTGAATGCAGAACCCAGAGAAATAAAGACTACCGAATCCATTACAACGACTTGGCAGGTTGTCTCCTAGGATGATTTAGTGGCGCTAGGTGTAATATTCACTTCACTCGTTCCAAGAAATCGGAAGGTCTTTTTGTGAAGGAGCGAAATGTGAAGGCGGTTGATAGACTTGCCCAGACTTTATGATCGAATAATGCGCTTTGACAAACAGGTCCGATTCGCTGCCATTGTAGATGGACACGGGCATATACTGGAGGGGGGCATGCGTGAAGGTGTCCAGCCAATCGAGCCGCTCGAGAAGACGCCTCACCTAATCGCGAAGTTGGTCTCCTTTCAGAAAGCGGAGGATTTAGCAGATTTTTTCGGGAAACCCGAATATTCAATTCTAGTTCATGAGAAAATCATGGCTTTCCTATTTCGTTCGGGAAAGAAGTTCGTACTCGTGACAGCGGGTAGAAAGTTCAGCATGAGCAAAGTCGCAAGATTACGTAACTTAGTGACAAAGAAGTCGCCCCGCTGAAACGTGAAAGCGGTCGTAACATGCCTAGTCGCTAGGTGCGACCGTCAGAGGCACACTTGTTCTCGGTTGCGCCAGTTCCTGGCGAGCGATAGGTTTGGGGAGAAATCTTCCGAGAAGTTGTCTCAGATATATCACGGGTAACTCCCAGAGCATGACTTTTTTGCTGTGACGCATTGAATCATACATGAAACAGATGTGTGTGCAAAAACATTGGTCAAGTTCCACTCGGCGAACCTCGAGTTTCCGTTCAACTGAACCCCAGAACCCGCGGAAATCCATCCCATAGCGTCTCAGGTTTCCGATAGGTTTGCGAAGCTCGCAAACTCTCACATCGCCGTTGTAGTCGATAACGATAGAAGTCTGGCCTGCGGTGCAAGGCATCTTCCATTTGGCGCGTTCAACGTAGTTCCTATATTGGGTCTGATAGCTGAAGGCGTATCCTGCCTTCCAGTACGCCCTCGTTAACGGTTCCAGCAATGATTTCTTCCGAGAGGGTTTAGACACGTAACGGAAGTTGATGGGTAGTATTGCCTGATAGATGTGGCTAAGCTGTTGCGGGTTCACTGTTTGAAGTGTTGGATCCTTCGGGTCTCCGCGTATGATCTGGAAATAGTGTCCGTCCAGTTGATTGTTCTTCTCGAAGAATTCTCCCATCCTTGTAATTTCTTCTTGATTTTCCTGCGTTATGACTGAATTGACGTAGAGTGTGAAGTTAGGCCTTTGGGCCCGCAGGGCTTGAAGTTCACTCATTGTGGTGAGTGCTTTCTCGAAGTTGCCTGGAACTCCCCTAATCCTATCATGCGTCTCGCCCAAGCCATCTATCGAGATATCAACCTCCACTTGAAGTTCCGGGCATGTCTGAAGAATCTCTTTCACGGTCTGGATCGTCTGTAGGGTCGGGAGCCCGTTAGTTGGGATGCGCAGGTCCCGAA
>JBAVCK010000160.1:0-10327 GCA_049586635.1 Bathyarchaeia archaeon | reverse complement strand
AGCAGCGCCATCCGATCTTCCATTGAAAGAAATCAACCCCTCATCGGCCTACATGGGCACATTCATGAAGCAAGGTCAACATGCAAAATCGGCGAAACGTTATGCGTCAACCCTGGGAGTGAATACGGGGAAGGCATACTCCGCGGCGCCCTCCTCGAACTGGAAAATGGAAAGATAAAGTATTGTCTGCTAACCTCAGGCTAGCTATCATTAAGGCATAAATACGTTCACGGTGAAACTATCCGAACGGTCGATGTCTTGACAAAGACTCCTCCCACTTTTGTCCGTGACGCGACTGGTCTCGTAAGGGAAGTCGGCGCTTGGCCATCATTCTTCGCTACCTTCGCACTCGTCACGGGCGGCGTTCCTATACTGCTCATAGCGACTCTGTGGACTGCACCCGGCGCGAATTGGACACTTGCGCTCCTTACCGCTTTCGTTCCTTCCCTGGCATTCGCTGCCCTAGCTGTCATCATGGCGATATCAATGCCACGCTCGGGGGCGGACTACGTTTTCACCAGCCGTGCACTCCACCCATTTCTCGGATTCGTAAGCTACTTCGCACTTGTGAGCGCATTCACACTGAACTACGGAATCTTCTCCTCCCTGGGTGCAACGTACGTGGGATACATTCTAACTTCCTTGGGATCCGTTTGGAATGACCCGAACCTAGCTAATATCGGCGCCACGCTGAGCTCGCCCATACCGGCCTTTGTAATTTCTGTCGCGACGATCACGATTACTGGGTTAATCGGGCTTCTAAGGCCGCGTCATGCGTGGGGATTCATATTCTGGGCGGGAGTTATCTCACTCGTAGCGACTGCCATCTTCTTCGGGGCGATGGCAACAATCAGCCCCTCGACCTTCCAAGCCGCCTACGATGCGTTTGTTGCTGCCGGCGGTTACACGCTAGCAAGTGGAAACTCAACTGTTCCTGCAACCTACAGCCAGGTCATCTCGGTAGGCGGCCTCCCTTCGCTTGGTCCAATGGCCGCCACTTTCGCGGCGCTGCCTTTCGCTTGGTTCACGTACACATGGTATACGCTCCCCGCGTCATGGTCGGGGGAAATGAAACATGTCAAGAAGTCCATGTTCATCGCGATAATTGCGGCCCTTGTCTGGATCGCGATATACTTCATTCTTTTCGAAATTCTATCTTTCAATGCATTCGGACAAGGTTTCCTCGAGGCCTGGAGCAATCTCAACACTGGTGGCGGGCCGCCCGTTGCGGGGATTGGGAATTTCACACCCTTCTTCGTCTTTCTTGTTTACAAGAGCGCGCCTCTGCTTTTCGTAATGTTCATCGCGCTATTCCTCCCGAATTTCCTCAGCCTTCCAGCGATTCTGATTTCACAGACGCGTTACCTATTTTCGTGGGCGTGGGACCGAATACTTCCGGAAAGAATCGCGGCCGTCAACGAACGAACGCATACGCCCCTCATTGCAGGTATGATTATCTTGGCTGGCGCGTACCTGGGCGCCGCGTTGGTGGCCTTCGCCCCCGACGTTGGAATTGTTACAACCACTTTTCCGATTTTCACATTCGGTTTCATCATCCCAGCCTTCGGTGCAGCCGCCTTCCCCTACCTAAAACGGGACCTTTACGAGTCTTCTGTGATCGTTAAACGAAAGGTTGCTGGCGTGCCGGTAATTACTTGGCTCGGAGGTTTGGCCGGGATCTACCTGATATTCTCAACCTATCTCGCAATTTCAGTAGGAAACCTACCACTGAACCTTCAGAGCGGCCTGACTTACCTAGTAATTTTCGGGCTTGGTATCGTGATCTACGCTGTAGGCTACTTTAACGCGAAACGAAAAGGTATCCCAATCGAACTGGTGTTCAAACAGATACCGCCCGAGTAATCACTTCAACATTCGAGTGCCTTGCCATTACCGTACGCGTTCCCCGCGGGTTCGTTTTGGCGGGGTTACGCCGAGGTTTCGGGCGAGCTTTCGTACCTCGTCCTCGTCTAGCCAATCCACCTTCAGGTAATCGAAGATCTGCGCGTCGGACATGCCGAGCCTGCGGGCTTCCCCTAACGAATGCTTGTAGGCTTCAAGCTCCGTCGGCCGGTCGTGGTATTCGAAGTTCTCATCAAACAGCGGCTTCCCTTCCCTGAACTGTCGAACGTGCACAAGCTCGTGGACCACGTCCAGGTACTTACTTACTGGTTCGCCATTGCGCAGGTAATATGCGCTGACGATTAGGTGGCCGTCTTCATCGCTGACTCCCATGTACCCGAACTTGGAGCTGAAGAACTCGACCCTAAGCTCGGAGAGAACCTTCCCAGTTTCCGGCCCAAAGATGTCCCTGACGGCCGGAATTTTCTCGAAACCCTTGAAGTATTCAGAGAAGGAGTGCGTAGCGATGGGAACCTCGCTGGGAATCTGAACGTCAGGTAGTGGGGTTGGCATAATCGGAACACTCTAGCTAAACGCGCTAAGGTTTGGGTATTGAAAGACATTGCGAATATCGCCCTGCTCGGTGCCCCAGAACTGCTACTTCACGCAGCATCTGTCTGAGACGGAGATACGGTTGACATCGCCAAAACAGCTAACTTAGAGATGTAAGTGCCAGATAATCCGGGGATCCGGTCATGACTTCTCCGCAGAGCGGGTTTGTCGAAGTAAAAGGGTTCAGGTTGTTCTACAAGATTTTCGGAACTGGAGAGGAGATTCTGCTTTGCTTGCATGGCGGCCCAGGAGCAACCCACCAATATCTCTTGTCGCTGGGTGAACTCGGAGATGACAAGCTCAAGGTAGTCATGTATGATCAGTTAGGCGTCGGAGCGTCGGAGAAGCCAAAGGACACATCCCTCTTCACGATCGAGCATGGCGCCGAAGAGGTCGAAGGTTTTCGGAAGGCTATGAACCTCGGCAAAGTCAATCTCTTCGGCAGTTCTTACGGTGGGGCGCTGGCACTACAGTATGCTTTGAGGTATCAGACCAACATTAAGAAACTCATTATCGCAGGCGGCATGGCGAGTATTCCAGAGACAATTGCGGAAATGAACCGGCTCAAAGCGACCCTGCCGAGAGATGTTCGAGACACACTCGTTAAGTATGAGGCGCGCTACGCCTTTTTGCACCCTGAATACCTAAAGGCTGTTGAGGTTTTCTACAGAAACTTCGTTTGCAGATTACCAGAATGGCCTGACGAAGTTAAACGGGCATTCGATGATATGAGTATACCAGTTTATTGGACGATGAATGGACCGAACGAATTCACGATCGTTGGGAACCTGAAAGACTGGGATATCACCGCTAGGCTGGGGGAGATCAAGGTCCCAACATTGGTGACGGTGGGCAAGTACGATGAAGTCACTCCGAAAGTCGCGGAAACCATCCACAGGGGAATCGCTGGCTCAAAGCTTGTAGTCTTTGAGAATAGCGGGCACCTCACAATGTGGGATGAGAAGGAAAACTACCTGAAAACACTCAGAGAATTCCTTCGAGACTGATGAACGAAAGGCGGGAGGTTTGGATGCTACTCTATGCGGCTATAGTGGTGCGCACACACAGTGAAGCTACGCTATATTTTCGGAAGGGTCTTTGCTTGGAATGGTAGTGAGCCACAACGGTCGCACCACTATATGACAAAGTGATTACGCATGATTGACCGGGCATGAGCGCGAGCCGCAAAATCAAGCTCGTTTGACCCAGAAGACTGCACCACTCCCCTACCCACCTCCGCAAGCGTGTGCTGGCAGCCATTCTTGGGGGGTCAAACGGCCTGTTTTCATTACTCTAAATTCTCTATATGCGAACCACCTATCAAACCAGGACTCGAACTACGTAACGACAAAAGTTGGGCTTCACCGAACTCCTCGTACAACACACCGCACAGATTACCCTACTACTCTACGGAAGCCTTATCGTCTGGGTTTTGTACGCCTTCAGGAAACCCTTCGTCACTAGTTGATTATCATCCAGACGATTCAAGGAGCGCGTTCAATGCCTCCTAGGATCCGTTCTCACTACTTACGTCGAAGGCCTGAAGCACATAGGGCTAGGCCTGCGATCAGGACGAAAGTCCATTCTGCAATGTATGCCGTTATGAACGAGTAGTCCGTGGCCCCTCGCGCCATCATTCCTTGAAGGTTGATGCCGGCGCCGTAAATCAGCCCCGTCAGACCGCCCAGACTCAAGAAAACTCCTGCTAAGACGAGCGCTTTATCCATGAAGTCACCACCAGCGAAATTTCAGTAAATCGCGGCTCAGCGATTATTTACGGGTTACTTTAGACTCATCACGCGCCTCCTAGAGCCTTTTTGGCTTGTGCGGAAAGTTATTCGAGATGGTTGAATTCTTGGTGGCTGAGTGGCATCAAAATTGACACTAAACTGTGTCGAAGAATCAAGAATCGACGAGGAATCTACAGGAGATGGAAACTAGGCTTGTTCTATGAGCTCGTACACGTGTTTTTACCATCCGAACCTACCTGCTGTAGCAGTCTGTAGTCGTTGTGGGCGCGGAACATGCGCGTCGTGCAGTAAACCGTACGGTGCTCTCACTCTTTGTCCGAACTGTTACCACATAATTCCTTCTCCACAGATGGCCCCAACTATGGTGAGCGCATATCCCGGGGCAGCGCAACCCGGATTGTACGGCCCGTTCTTCCCAAGCTTCTTCAGGTCACAGTGGCTGCCCATCCTTATGGTCGGCGTTGCAGCAGCGCTGATATTCACCAACGGTGCTGCGCTTCTATCCCCCGCCTTCTTCGCGGTTTGGGGGAGCTACTTGCCTTGGCTCGCAAGTCTCGGCTCTATTGGTTTCATTCTTGGCATAATGCTAGGGTTGGTACTCCTCGGGGCGCTTGTCTTGATAATGCTTGGTTTCAGGGTAATGGCAGCGTTCGTCATTTTTCCAACAGCGCTTGTTAGCCTTTTGATCGGTGGAGGGTTCGTGATCGGCGCCGTACTTGCGGTGATGGCCGGCATCCTTCTATTGCTCTGATTCGCCACCCCAGTTTTCTTTCGTAAGCTTTTCGGGACGAGTGGTATAGGCAGCGTATCCGTGCCTCCACCTTCCTTTTTTATACCCATCCCCGCCACTCCACGCTCAGGCGTGGCTCGTGTCGGAACGCAAGTTGAGGTTCAAGATTCGGCGTGGCAACTTTGAAGTCGAATTGGAAGGGGACTTTGAATATGTTCAAGGCAAGTTTGAGGAACTCCTCCAATCCCAACCAACCGCATCAACTCTCTCTCAACCGGGCGGCGCAGCCGAATCCGTCGATTCCCTCGTTCCAGGGGAAGAGCTAGCGGGGATTCTTGAAACAACGCCGGATGGGAAATTGCATTTCACGGTACCGTTCGATCGGATTTCCGCGAAGGAAGCCATCGGCCTAATTCTGTACGGCAGTAACCCATCACCCGTCGAAGATGGTAAGCTCATCGAATTACTGGGTACGAGTTGGAAGTCGGTGAAGGACAACGTTGTCCGTGCGCGCGTAAGCGAATTGAGGAAGGAGGGGAAGCTCATCGCAGAGCAAGGACGCTACTCACTATCAGGCGCCGGAATGCAATGGATAAGGCAAGATGTGCTACCCAAACTCCGGCCCCCAACCACGTAAGCCTAATATGACTTTTAGCACAATAACGCCCTAATCATACTATTAGTACTAATAACACTCATAACGAACTGGCGAGCTCGATACTTATCATTTCGATTTCTCGGCTTGGTCTTCAAGCCAACGTAGCCGTTGAATTCCGCGCTCAGTAAGCGCATACCTGAACACCCCGCCCGCCTTTTCACGCCTCAACAATCCCTGCTTGTAGTAACGCATCAACGCCATCCTAAGCGCATGGATATCGATCGCAGAATCCTTGGTGTCCATGACCGTGTTTGCAAGGGAGTTGCTATCCGCCGGTCCAGTCTTCGAAAGCAACCGCAGGATGCGCAGTTTCAGTACGTTATAGTCCAAGGCTGAACAGACTATGTTGCACAGTTTAGCTTTAAAATGTTCGAAAACAGAGCCCAAGCACATCAGAACTTGCTAGAGTCGAAGGTGAGTAACACCTAGCAGAACCATCATTTCTAGCATCATCTTGCTCACCTCCGCACAAAAACACCGCCTCTACCAGAGTAACACCTAGCAGGCTCATTCTGCACTTCAAAGCTTTTATAGAGTGTAGGAGTAAATGTGAAGTGAAACTAAATTGTCCGAAGGCCAACAACAGCTCACGAAGATAGGACTGCCGCTAGAAGTCACCATCAAGTACGGAACCCTCGAGCAGAAGATTACCGGCCGACCCGAGCAAGTCGCAAAAGAAGTCTTCACATTCCTAACCAAAGCGGTCCCTGAACTCGAACTCGCGTCCCACCTCGCGTTATCAGTCGACCTAAACGAACTGGCCAAAGCGTGCGAGGGCGTCCTCGCACTCACCCCAGAGGGGGTCATCGTCACCGTCCCCGTTGACAGCCTCGCGGACCGTGAACTCATGCTCCTCCACCTCGCGAAGGCGCGAATTGCGCAAATGCTCGGAAGGTCCGACAAAGACTTCGTTCAATCCGCGGACTTGATCGCCTCAAGCAAGAAGACTGCCGGTACAGTCGCAGGTCGCTTGAGTGAACTCTGCGGCGAAAGCTTGGCCGAGAGGAAGGGAAAAGGCGAGTACAGAGCTACCACCCTCGGCTTGCACGTTTTCCAAACTCAAGTCCTTCCTAAACTGAAGCGGGAAGCTGGGAGCTCCAAACCATGACACAAGCCGAAATCATGCAAATCAGGGTTCAGATTGAAGTAAACGGTATGCGTTACGATGCAAGTGGTTCCGTCCAAGAGATTGTTCCGCAAATTCTTCAATTCCTCTCCCAAGCAGTTCCAGCTTACGACCTGGCAAGGAAGTTGGTGTACGTTCCTGACCTGGCCGGTTTGGCCGACAAGATTTCCGATTTCGCGAAGATGACTAACACAGGCCAGCTCCTTCTGGTTAGAAACGGTCTCCCGGCCGAAAGGGCGATCTTGATTGTTCTGTTCATGGCTCACTTAGCAGGTAAGATGGGTAAGCGTGACGGAGACTCGCTTAGCATTGAGGAAATCGCCACCGGGGTTGGCAAAGCGCCCAAGACGATTAGGAACGTCATAGTCGAACTTCAGAAATCCGGACTCATCGATCGGGCGGAGAGGGGGAAATATCGAGTCACCTCGAAAGGGCTGATGGATCTGGAGAACTTTCTATCCAACGTTTCCCCGAAAGGAGGTACCTCACAGTAGCGGGGTGTCCTGTAAACTGATGCCGCTCATAACGGAGTGGTGCGGCGGCTGCGGGAGATTCGGGGGAATCACACCGCATAGGGGGCGAGAGTGAAATGAACCGCCGCACCCACCCAACCTCGAATGCGCAACAGAGGATAAGTAACTTTCTCTACGAGGAGGATTCGCTCAGCGGAGCTATACCGGAGCGTTTCATCGAATTTTGCCGACACTCAATCGAAGGCATACGGGGCAACCTCATCTACACCAACCCCATCCTTTCGCCCGACCTAGCTACCACAGAGTACGACGGCGCCGAAGCCTCCACGCTAGAACTAAACGCGTTCGACGACGAGCAGCTCGTTCGACTAGAACCAATAACGTCCACTCGGCCAGTTGTTGCGGTCGATACCTCCACCATTAAGCTCGGCGAGATGGTCGACGGCGCGCTTTGCGCGCTAAGGGGAGCCCTTGTTCTACTTGAGGGTAAACGCTACAGGTACGTGAGGTATGGGCCGCTCGTCTTTTCAATCGGTTACAACAATTTGGCCGCTTCTCAGGATTTCGCAGGGTTAGGATTACCGCCCTTCGCAGGCGAGCCAAATGTCGACAGCCTTCTCAAACGAATACGAAACGTTCTGGAACGGTGGCTGCAATTCAACGCGTGTTCATCGATTGCGGACGGGTTCATCCTGCTTGACGGTTCGCTGACCGCGGGAACGCCTGACAATCCCTCGAAGGACCTCGAACGAATCCTCGAAACCGCCCGGCGAGCTGGAAGCGCTGTAATTGCCATCTCTAAGAAAACTAAACTGCGAATCAACAATCGGTCGCTGACTGAACTTCTGGAGGGCACGTCAGAACCTTGCATCTTGGGAGTTGACGAACAAGTCACCGATCAGTTTCCCCCTTACCCGGTCCGTTTCCTAGGCCGTGTGTTCGTTGGCAAGCTTGCGAGGTCAGGGTTCCCGTTCAGAATGGATGTGGACCGGGAAATCTCGATACCTGAAACAATGAAGGGTTTTCGCGAATTGGCGGGAACGGACATCGTTGACCAAGGCTATCCTGAAACCCTTCGAATGGCACACATTATCTCAACTTTCACGGCCACTGACGTGTTAGCAATGCAAGCCTTTGCGGCCGCGCGTTATGGCGTACAACTGATACCCAAACTGGCTTTGCGCCGGTCGCTCTTCGGCCCGTTCGGGACCGCTTGGGAGGCATGGCATTGAAAATCCTCCGCAAAGAAGGAGACAACATACAACTTCTCTGCTTCCCCGAGGAGGAAGTGGAGAAAGGCGACTACTTACTCGTCACCGACAAGATCAAGGAACGTTCCCTCATCGTTCAGATAATCGACATTCAATACGCAAACATCCCAGGCATCTTGGAAGACCTTCTCCGGGATGGCATATCAGAGGGTTCACTCTCCGGTGACGAGGTTGACCCGTTCAAGGTATCTTCTCAAATCACAGTTCTCAAAGATACGAGGTTACTTCTAGGAAAGATACGCGGAGCACTTGAAGAGGGCAGAATCAGCCGAGATGTTTCCTGGCTGCCTTCAAGAAACCACTCCCAAGTCGAAGTGATGCCGCCAAAATTCCTTACCGAGGCCCTCGCAGCGAAGCATTCTTTCGAGCTAGGCTCTATGCGTCGAATCCGCCACCTATCCTCCGACCTCAGCGCGTTGGATGGCCGGCTCAACATTGTTACGGGGCGGAAGGGAACGGGTAAGTCGCACCTTACGAAACTTCTCGTGACCAGCTTGGTACAAGAGGGTGCCCCCATCGTCGTCCTTGACGTGAACGGAGAATACGTGAACCTGGGACAGACGCCGGACGGCCGGCAGATGCACCTTTCGCCCAAGATCATTTCCTTGATCCCTGGTTTGAACCTGAGGTTCAGCTTGAAGCAAGTCGGCTTGAGTACGCTCCTTGGGACGCTGGTCTACGCCCTTTCGCTGCCGGAGAATTCGGCGCGTGTATTCGCTCGCATTTGGCATGAGCTCGAAGAACAGAACCAACTCACAATGAGCGGCCTAGGCGCAGCAATAGCGAACTTCGACTGCCATGAAAGCATCAAGGACGCACTTCAAGCCAGGTACAACACACTTGAAGATTCAGGCATCTTCACGGACGATGAGCGAACTGCCCTTAACCTTGAAGATGTTTTCAGGAACCACGCCGACGGGTGCGCGCTCATCGTAAACATGAAAGACCAGTATTCGGCGCTTCGGAGAATCACAGTCGAGCTGCTGATCAGCAAACTCACGGACCTCCTCTCGAGTCAGAGGCTGCGGGCGCTATTCCTGTTCGCTGAAGAAGCCCACCTTTACCTACGGGAAACCTACTGGGACGATGTAGTCACGCGGATGCGGCACCTAGGCTTGTTCACCACCTTCGTCACCAACCAGCCGGACACGATTCAGAGTAGCATATACCGCCAGGCCGACAACATTTTTCTCTTCAACTTCAGCAACGAACATGATTTGGAGATAGTTTCGAAAGTCGCTAAGGTAGACGCGGACACAATAAGAATGATTGTGCGCGACTTGCCGCCGCACCGCTGTTTAGTGATTGGAGATGTCGTAGCTAACTTTCCGCTCGTAGTGAACGTTAGGCCATTGGAGGTTCAAACGCTTGGGGCGACGCGTTACTTTTTCGAAAACCAATTCGCCCTAGCCTAACAGGGCTGCGAGGAACCTACGCGCCTACTGCGACAACCTGTTCAGGTACAGATCGCTGCTCGTGGCCATGGGTCGTTGTATGGAAAAAGCAATACTCGTGGCCACATTCAGAACAAGTCCAATGCCCAGGGCTTACACACATAAAACCGGAACAGCGACTCAACGTAACACCCATCCCTCTAGCCGCCGGGCTGGACCGAATTTAAGGGTTGTCAAAATCGTCGCAGAGCAGCGCAACCAAAGTTGCCTAAATCATGATCGATGAAGCAACAGTCTACGGGGCAGTTCTTGGGGACTGGTTGATGAGTGTGAAAAGACTATATACGATGGCAATCCCTTTCGCTCCTAGACAGCGGAGGTGTAAGGGTTACCAACTCACGGATCATTGACCAAGGCTGGGAAGGTTCGTTCCCAAACCCCCAAGGTCCCGGCGCGCGAACGCCACTCCC
>JBAVCK010000159.1:0-1856 GCA_049586635.1 Bathyarchaeia archaeon | reverse complement strand
GCCAAGGCGTGGGGATTTTTTGGACTCACAAGGATGCCTGTACGGCGGTTCTGGATCATGTATTCGACACCGCCTGATAGTGTGGCTACTACTGGGAGGCCATTGAATGCTGCTTCAACAACAACATTGGGAGCATATTCGCTGATTGACGGCACAACAAGCAGTGTCGCACGACGCATCATGTTTAGAATTCTCGAGCGGGCGACAAAACCCTCCATAATTACGTGGCCGGAGAGTCCTTTGCCCTCTAGGTCGGTTCGCAACTTGGTTTCAAGCCTCCCTTCGCCAACGATAGTCACCTCGATTTTGCGTCGCCTTTCTAGAAGTATCCCGGCGGCATCAATTAGAACGCCTGGTCCTTTTTCTGGTTCCAAGCGTCCCACGAAGAGCACGGAGTTAGCCGCTCTAAATCGCCGAGAAATTGACCCGTACGGTTTCTCTATCAAATTCGGAATGTAGAACGTCTTTCTATCGTACTTCGGCTCCAGTGGCATCTTAGAGATTCTGACTATTGCATCTGCGTGGTCAAATGCAAATTGTTCTAGACGCGCCAACATCGGATAAGCAAACTTGAACTGGACCTGAGGCCTCGCTGAGATTTCACTAACAGAACTAGCAACCCGGACGACGGCTTTCCTGCCGGTGATTCTCGCTATTACAACGGCTAGCGTACCAAGAGTATAGTGCCCATACGGGTTTGTAACAAACCGTATGTTCGGTTTTCTCTTGATAAGGTGTGCTCCGACAAGAACGAGGAATGCGAAATAAATGAAGTGACTAACGAATTCCGCCACACCCTTCCGACTGACAGCAAAATATGGAACTTCGGAAATGAAACCGGTTTTGTGCCAACGATCATTGTGAACCTTACCTCCGACAATCAAGAACGGCTGTGCGTTCTCGAAAACTTTCGTGTAGCGTCTAATTTGGTCAATCATCAAGAATTCGATCGGGTCATCGGTTACCCTTTCTGAAATCAATAGGAAATCCACGCGAAATCCACTCGAATTTGATCTAATCGAGGATCATTTGCCGCGTTCTTGACTCAAGAGCGTCAAGACTCTTCCGGCAATAGCCTTAGACGAGAATCTGGTGACAATATCATCGCGCATTGGCCGCACATGACGGGCGCGGCATTCCAATATGGCCTTAACGAGTTGTTCTGGTGTGCCTTTTCCGCAGAAAAAGGCGTGTCCCTCTTCTCCAATTATCCATTTGTGTGATTCCGTTTCGGTAAGTATGACGGGTTTTTCCATTGCCAAGTACTCAAGCAGCTTTATCGGAGTCTGGGTTGACCATTGGGGGAGAACGGGAAGTGGGATAACTCCCGCGTCGGCTGCAGCCAAGAACAGGGGCACTTCCTCGTAAGGAACCCTTCCGTGGAAAATCACGTTGCCAGCTAGACCATTAGCTATGGCAACTGATCGCAGCCTTTCTGCGGAATATCCTGTACCCAAGATTAGCAACACAACATCCGGCGCTTGTTTACGGATCAAGCCAATTGCCTGCAAAAGCTCATCGAGCCCCCTTTCGTTCGAAACGACTCCGTGGTAGATCAAAACGAACTTGTCCGAGACTAATAATTTGTCACGAGTCAGTTCGCGGCTCTTCACATGGCGTCGGGGGTCAAAATTCTCTTCGTCGACGGATGGCGGCCAAAGGTGAACACTGAGAACACCACTCTTTGACGCGAGTTCGGCCGCGTGCATAGGAGAGACTCCGAACACAATATCGCAGAAACGACAGAGGCGGAGCATCAGCATCCTGTAAAACAGTTGATAGTAGGCGTGAGTCGTGTTAATTTCCACCGGAGGACCAGGTTCGCGAACTGCGCAAGTCAAACCATTTATAACTAC
>JBAVCK010000158.1:0-11560 GCA_049586635.1 Bathyarchaeia archaeon | reverse complement strand
CTACGCCTCTCTACAAGCGCCAACCGGTCAATAGCGATGGCTGTGGCGAGCTTGTCTCCGTGTTCCTCACTGATCTTTTCCGCGCTTCTGAAAAGCTTGAAGGCCCAATCATATTGGTGTATAGCATCAAGGATTGATGCAACAATAGAGAAACGGGTAGACAGAGGTATTCGATCAACCCAATCATCTAACACTTCGCTCCAGCCCCTCCGGATGAACAGGTCACCCGAAATTTGTTTGGTCCACGAATCGCAGGATGCTCTCCAATTCTCTTTGAGAAGCACTTTCCAGAGATACTCAATTAGCTCTTCGGTGTCGCACCAAAGACTGTGCCCGTCACAATGGCGGAAAGCTCTCGGTAACTTTTTGATTGTTCGATATCCTTTCTTATGTCTTACATAGAAGATTCTTCTTTTCGGCTCAATTTCAGAAAGAACAGGGTTTATGTCAAAATCATCTTTTGCGCTGTAACCAAGAATAAGGATGTCACCTTCGCTAGATAGAAAATGGTCCAGCACTTTGCGTCTGTTCTCTAGTGGCGCTCGTCTCGATATGGCGCTTAGAGTGGCCCTAATGCTCTCTACCGCATTGGCGCTGCCGTGAATCTTGAAGATTGTAGGAAATTTCGGCTCCAGCCCTATTCGTCCAAACTGCGTCTCAGTTGAATATACGTAGAAATCAACTACAGGAAGCAGTCCTAGTGCTTCCAATGCCATTTCGATCAGCGGATCGAAGTTCGTTGTGAGAATTTCGCGGACATAACCTCTCTCCATCAGTCTCGCGATTAGAAAATGATTTTTGTTTGGTAGGCCAGACTTGAAGAGCTCCGCAATAGTGCCTACGGCATCATTGACGGCCTCTGCAATGCGTTCTATGAATGCCTCTAGCGGATAGTCTCTGATCTGCCTTCCGATATCCGTTCCGTCGCGTAGGTAATCTTCATGGATCCGTGCCAACTGGGGGTGCTTGCAGATACTCTCAAGCAGGTGAAACTTTAGCTCGTTGGCCAACGGGAGAGAGGAGGGCATCTCTTTTGATATTCCTGCTCCAACCCATATTGAGAGCTTTCCAGAGCGCGCACTATTGACTATCTGCCCCAAATACTCTGAAAAAGTTGCCATTCTGTCGGTCTGCAAAGCATTCACGATCTAAGACTAACGCACATAATCTGGAAGCTGTTATTGGAGCTGATCTACTCATTAGCAGAATACTTACGCTTTCTCTCTGGAATTCGGAAACTCAAGAAGTTGAGAGATGCCTTTCGTATTTCCGAGATTAAGGACGGACTCTAGTCTTGGTCTTTTGCTTTTCTTGTTTGTTGGCGGCGGACAGCAACCGCAAAGACGCCTATTCTCTCCTTGTTTCAAAATCGGCTGCTTCGATGCCTAAGAGTTCAGCACCTGCTCTACCGCAGTTCTCTGCGTAACGGCCGAACAAGCTAGTCAAGGTGTCTGGCGCGATATCACCATGAGCTCTGCATAAGAGGCCCAAATTGACAATCATAGGAGCGACATAGCTCGCAATCATGATCCTGTTCAGTCGATGTTTGGATAACCGTAGCCGTACAAGAATCAGGTAATTTCGGCGCTCTAGCGCAGATCCCTATGGTGCCTTCTTACCCAAAGCAACTATCAGGCATTCAACAGCTTCTCCTGATGGATCACTTCCTGCCACTATGTTGTCAGCCAACCGCTGAATATTCCCTGTGGCTACTAACCTAGCGATGATTTTTCGTGCCGCGGCAATCCGCGTCTTGCCACGTGCGGCCACATAAACAGTATCTATGCCGTTTGCCCAACAACCAGATATCCACAGCAGATGGGGGGTCATTCCCAAAGTTGCAAGGGTTTCAGTCCTGGCTATTAGAGCAAGCGCGATTTTTATGTTCGCTCGGAGGAATTGTGTGCCACCAGGTACTTCTTCGCCTGATTCTCTGTCAGCTACTTTCTTCATGAAATCTACAAGATCTGTGGTTTCGCTCAGGAGGCTCGAATTTGGTACAGCGGGATACTTGCTCAGGCCTAGATGTTCGATCTCCCTAGCAAAGACTGGTGACAGGAACCCACATGCGTCCAACTTCTCAAACATCGCACAATGATCCCTTAACACAGTATCCGCCTGGAACTCGGGCTCTAGAACGTCTGACACATAGAATCGCAAGGCATCGTCTAGTTTTCTATTTGCTATGAGTTTTCTTGTCATAATCCGATCAGCGGACGTCGCTATCTTTGGATCCAGGTAAAGGCGCCCGTGTGGAAGGAATCCTTTGGACATGTACGCCATTGTCGCGAAAACTATGTTCTTTGGTTGATCATTGAATCGGTTCATTCTGACGATAACTTGCCCATCCTGAATGAATGCCTCTTTCGAGGTCTCTTTGGTCCACTCTATCTTGACTCCGTATGGTATCGCGCCGCTACTTTCCGCATTTGTAGTCGCAGCAAAATTATTGATATGTGATTGGATATCAGCGGACACAGCTGTTCTCTTGAACCTTTCACCGGCAAAAGAAAATCCACGAGCAAGAAGTGATTGCCATGCATCGATCTTCTCAGGGTGAGTGAGCATATACAAGAACGCGATCAAAACGATCCCAAGAACGCTAGATAGCAAGCCTACAATAGGTGTGAAAATATCGCCAACAGGCAAGGTCATTTTCTCTCCACGCTCGAGAACGCCTTTTCAAAGCATCCTGGACGATCACAACACGCCCGAACTTCAGTTCCTTGAGGATAGATACATCTCAGATTCTGCTCGGTTACAAGTTCCCCGCAGATCCCACATTTTAGTTGACCTTGTCGAAGGCTTTCTAGGATGCCTAGGTTTGCAAGAACTCTCTCAAGATCATTTTCGAGGACGGCTTTCAAGCCTTTCTTAGGTAAGTTCACCAAGAAAGACATCAGATTCTATCTATGCTAATCACCGATTTCAGTGCTTTCCCGAGGTCTCATCCAAGACTATCAAGCACAATTCGAACCGTAGTGGATTCTTTCACGCAGGTGTGGCTATAGCCATTTTCTTAAGTTTGGATCGCAAGAGCTCCCTGAAGTCTGGATCGTCTACGAGCCAATCCATCACATCACCGGTCTTTGATTCTTCCTCGTGCAATTGCATAGCCGTTTTCACGTCTAACGGACAACTACAACGTGAGCACAAGCCAATGGTAGGCGAATCTTGTCCCTGATGAGGTCCAGGGTGGCGGCGAAGAGGCGGTTCCAAGTGTGGGCCATCCTAGGCCTTGTAATGTATACAGGCGCTAGGATCTATGAGGTGAGACCGCGTTTTTGCACAATTCGCGATTGAAACCACTTCGAACATTAGATATTAGAAGCGTTAAGGGCTTCTGACGCTGTCTAGGAACAAGGTGGTCTGTCTTCTTGGCAATTCGTAAACTTAGGCGATTTATGATCAAGCGATTCAAGCGAGAACTCTCAAAGGTTCTTGAACTAATCATAGGCATTGCTGGCGTTCTGTCGGTTGGGATATTGCTCGCGACCTCATTTCCTAATCAGATTTCACTAATAGTCTCCGTTCTGCAAATCACAATTCTCGTCTCTGCCCTAATCGCCATCGCCAGCATTTTCATATGGGTACGTAACTTCATACGTGTCCTACCCGATCTCGCCGCACCGTACGTGGACAAGCTGATTGCCATCTTCAAACTCTTCATCGTGTCAATGCTCTTAGGAACCGAACCTATTCTGATGCTAGATGCGCAAGATTTCCTGGGAGTCTCCTTCTCGCAAGTGCTCTCCGCTCGAGACAGCGTCGTAATAGTGGGGTCCAGAGAAAGACATGGAAAATATATGCGAGCTGCATCCGAATCCGACTGGAATGCGGCGGAGAAACTATGCGCCGCTTACCGTCTCATTCCTCCGATATCTGACGTGGATGCAAAGCCCGAATACTTCGATGAAAGAAACGTTATACTCATTGGCGGGCCTCTTGTCAACACTATAACCTACTTTGTAAACTCAGAACTCCCCATACAGACAGCCAATCTCTCTGTAGCGGTTAACCTACGCATCTTGGGTGAGAATATAGATTTTGACAAAGTCATCTGGTCTACCATCTCAAACAGTAGATACAGCGGCAATCTCTACGGCATAGTTTTGGCTGCACCGAGTCCATACAATCGCACGAAGAGAATGATATTGGCACACGGACTCACAAGGAATGGCACTGAGTTGGCAGTTCAGGCATTGATCGAGCACGTCGACGAACTCGATCAAAACAACAAGAAGGATGATAGGTATCCAGCAAGAATCGTGAAAATGGAAGAGACAAAACTCGCCATTGTAGAATAATATGTTGGCAGCCAATAGTCTACGAGGATACCGCGGTCATCGTCCTCAGCTTAGATAGGACGAACTCTTTGAATTCCATGTCCTCGACCAGGCGGTCCATTATATTATCGGTCTTCGATTCTTCCTCATGCAATAGCATCGCTGTTCTGACATCTAGCGGACAACCACAACGTGAACAAAAACCGCTGGTAGGAGAATTGACTTCTTGACAACGCAAGCATGTCTTAATCTTTAACGTATGTTCTTCGTTGTTTACTTCGTCTTCGGTTTTGATGCCGTTGAGCTTCAGCAAGGCATTATCGATGTTTCTTCCGGATAGATGCACGTAGGTTGAAGCCATTCTAGAATCTCCCACCCATCCGAGATATTCCTTCATCTGCGCTTCCGTAAGCACGTTGGCGAGATTCGATGCTCTAGCATGTCTGAAGGAGTGAGGATTGACTCGTTTGCCTATCTTAGCTCTTGAGGCGGTGACAGACAACATCTTTCTGAACGCGTAGTATTCAAGTGGTTTTGTTGACCCAGCAGATTCAAAGCTCGTCCACAAAGGCGATTCGGGATCAAGCCTCGATGGATGATGGTTCAACCATTCCGACAATGCCTTTGCAGAGAAGATTACTCGCACCCTACGGGGACCAGTTTTCCCTTTCATAATCATAATCGCTCCGTGCGTATCGAATTGTACGTCACCCAGTTTTAGCGTGAGAATCTCTCCCACTCTGCATCCTGTCTCATACAGGACCAGTATTAGCGCCCTGTCTCGTTGATTCTGACAGATCTCGGCTAATTTCTTGACTTCATCTTCTGTTAGAAGATGTTCAGGCAGGATCTTGTGATTGTTGTTCCGTTTTGCTCTTATCCACTTTACTTCAACCGGATAGTCGTCCTCGGTGTTTCGTAGCCATTTGTAGAATCTTTTGATACATTGCTTCTCGGAGAGTTTCGTGTCGTAGGCTGTGTCTTGTTTCTCTAGGTCGGAGATTACTCGTATCATGTCGGTTTTTGTTGTGCGTCTGAATTCCCTGCCTAGCAGGCTGGAGAGTTTCCTGAGCACGTAGGTGTATCTGACTTGTCTTGGTGTGCTTAGGCCTTCGGCTCGTATGTATTCTAGGAACTGCTTGATCTTCTTGCGATTAGCATCGAGAACTTTCTTGTCGTTTTCGAGGTTTGAAAGCGCTGCAGTGAATCTCTGATCGTAATGGTGAATGTGAGAGGCTGATTGCTGGGTCATGGTTGAAAATTCATGAAGGGGCCGATATAAGTAAGGATGGGAATTGAATGTTAAGTTTGGTGCGGGGGAGGGGATTCGAACCCCTGAACCCCTACGGGACGAGGTCTCCTAACATCCAGGTTTGATGTTCCTGAGCTTCACGTACGTATGGTTCGGATACGTCTCGCGCCTTTGACCTGGCTTGGCAGTGGAGGACTAACGCATGCTTCATGCGTGGCCTACCCCCGCATAAGCCATGGCTTTACCCCGCACGGTAACTCACGGTAGGCTTAAGACGACATAAAGCTAATGCAAGAAATTGCCGTTGAGTCAGCCTTTGAGTTGTCTCTTCGAGCTCCAGAATGTTATCCCGCCCATCAGCAACGCGAGAATAACGACTACAACTCCGTTGGCCTCATGCGAGAGAACTAGGTTGTCGGCTCCGTTGAACAGTTGATAGCCGAGACCTACTTGCGCTAGAACTACGATAGTAAGAATGATGATCGTGAGCTTCGAGTACAAGGTCGCGGTCTTAGCCCTGAAAGCAATGGCAGCGAGCGCAATCACCAAGATCAAACCGACAATTCCAAGCAGAATGTGAACTCCAACGAGCGCATCCATGCCGCCAGCCACAACAAAACCCAAGACAAGCTGAATTACCGCGCCGACCAAAACAATCGTCCCAAGAATTGGAACGGATTTCAAAGCCAATCCCTGAGCTCGAGCGCGGCGTCTACATCTTTAAGCTTGGCGGCTAGGCAACCAAATCACGAGTGCCAAAAATTTCTGGCAGCAAGCTGTGACACTCTTCCATTCGCAAAGGTGACACGCCATCCCACCCCGTAAACCATTAATATTCACAGAACTGCAAACCGCTGCAGGGAGAGTCTGCAACCTCTTCTCTCCGGGACGGAGAGTAATTGTAAGGTTTTACGGCAGTGCTCTCCCGAGAAACTTCATTGCTAAAACCGATTCTGCATCCGATGCACTAGGTCCGTATTGGTTGAAATGTAGCCTATTCGCGGGCGAGATGATGCCTTTTCGGCGGTTGAAATGACGCCATTTCGCCGGTAAGTCGGTACTTGCCGTTGTAACGGGCCGCGTGTCGCAAAGTCCGGATGAGTGTTCTGTTGGATTTGAGCTACTTGGTTCGCTTAGAGCCTTGGGCCGCTGATTATTTGGTAGATTGATTCAGTGACCTTCTTGTCCTCGGACATTTTGTCCTCTTCGTAGAGGACGGGTTTACCTGTCGCGATTGCGAGAATGCATGCTAACGCACTGCTCCGCTATGCAATCAGCATAGAGATGAATGCCCGCTTTAGGCCCAGGTGTAGAAGACACGGCGTGCAGGGTAGTAGACTGGGGTGTAGTAATAGCCTGGGAAGCCTTGGAAGTAGGCTGGGTAGGCTGGATATGGGTACCAGTACCTTGGTCTTGTGGCATACCACGCAGTGGCACCGAGCCCTAAGCCTGCGACGGCGCCTACGCCTATGCCCACGCCCGCGCCAGTTAACCCGGCTGCAGTGTAACCGAGCGCTCCGCCTGCTGCGGCTCCAAGTAACGCTGCGCCCGCGAGAAGGAATAGTACCAACTCTAATCCCTATAGATTCGTTGCGCTACGCGCATATAGCGTTTTAGTAAAACACTGAGTGAACGTGACGAAAAGGCGGAAAATGATAGGGAGACGTGAGGGGTTTGATCACGCGAAGGGTCCTACGCCTTCGGTGATCTTGATGGCTTGCACTGGGCATTGGATTTCGCATGCCCGGCAGAAGATACAGTCCCGCTCTCGGACCGGGTCGGCCTTCCAGCGGTCTAGCAGCGTCTTGCCGCTGTCGTTCGGAGTCTGCTTGTCAATCTTCTCCTGTTCAGCAGGAAAGTCCATTTTGTCGAAGACGTTTACTGGGCAGACTGAGATGCAGATGCCGTCGGCGATGCAAATGTCGAAGTCAACCGCGACAGCGACGCCGTGCACACCGTACTCCTTGCTTACGCCTTGCTTCCACCGTACTTCATGGCCTTCATGATCTTCCTTCTTGGGCCATTCATTTGGGAAGGAGGCGTCGTCAATTATGCGCCTTTCAGTCATCTATTACACCATTCGCGTTGCGGGAAGGCTAGGATGAATTAAGAGATTTGCGTGTCACAATCGAACCTGACAATAGCCCTCCTGTGAAAGTCCCTCTCTGAAAGTACTCCTCGATGACTTCAACCGTACCCTTCTTGAGTCCGACGGCTGTCGACTGCTTCAACCTTTCGAATTCACCTAACGCACGCAAACTTCGAAACGCAACCGGGACAGACGCAATCTTTCGCCTGCGTCTTCAGCTTCGCCAACGCCGCCTCGCTCAAGGATATTTCGGTGCACCAACATCCTGCGCCACTCATTCCACATGGGAAGACGACCCCGCAAATCTCACATTGAAGAGTTCGGGGCATGGTGGTCACTTGTAGAAGGATTCGTGTGCAATATTTCAAGTAGTCCCATCGGATATGGCAGCTCAGAGATTGGGTTGGGTGGAACGGTTCTGAGAATTGTCTCATTTCTACCCAGCGCTACAGAAATCGTCTATGCGCTCGGGCTTGGAAGCGAACTCGTTGGAGTGTCGCATGAATGCGATTTTCCTAGCGAGGCGAAGGAAAAACCCAAGATGATTGAACCTGCATTTGATACTAGGCAGCTGGAAAGCGAGAGAATCGACCAGCTGGTAATTGAGTATACGAAGCGCGGAAAGCGATTGTACAAAATACGACTAGACGAATTCAGACAAGCGAAACCGGACCTGGTCATCACGCAGGAACTGTGTGACGTGTGCGCAATTGGAGCGGAAGACGTCCTAGCCGCAGTGAACCAGCTTGAGAAACCAGTGAAAGTTGTCTCACTCAACCCGCACTCACTGAGCGATGTGGAAGACGACATCAGGAGCGTAGCGAGAGCCGCTGGCCGCCCTGAAAAGGCTGAGCAACTAATCGCTGAGCTCAGAACGAAAACAGCGACGATTGGAAAATTGACTGAGAAGGCTCAGAAGCGCCGGGTCTTTTGCGTTGAATGGTTAAAACCGATCATGAACGCAGGACATTGGGTTCCTGAGATGGTCGAATACGCCGGAGGATTCGACAAGCTTGCTGAGCGCGGACAACCGTCCACGTATATCGAGTGGGATTCGGTTCTGAATTACGACCCAGAAGTAATCGTACTAATGCCATGCGGGTTCACGGCTAGTAAAACAATGGAGCAAGCGGGGTACTTCTTCGAGCACTCAGGCGTAAATCGCTTGAGCGCTGTGCAAAATGGCCGAGTTTATGCAACCGACGGACATAACTACTTCAGCCGCTCGGGTCCTAGGCTCTTCGACGGAATCAGAATCCTAGCCCAAGTTATTCATCCAGAAATTTTCAATGAACAACTCGACCCACTGGTTGCGAGCCGTGCTGAACTTATCCAAACTGATCTGTAATCTCCCGAGACGTTGGGAGGGGTCGCTAGCTGGGCTACAAGTTTAAGGTGATTCGCGCGATGCGCACCGAGCGCTTACTCACTTAGAGTCCACGGTCGGGTGGGCGTTCGAGCGGCTGAGGTTCACGCTCGATCGGATGCCATGGAATAGTCACAGAGGATTCGAAACGTATTGAACCATAGGCAAATGTTGCTTTCATTCATTCTGCACCTAGCGTAACTATGTGAGCCTTGCTCCATAATGACTGGTAAGCGGTGAACCTAGTCAGAACTCAATTGGCGACCGGGCCCGGGTTTGCAGGCTGCACCATTTCTTCGGCAATCTTCGTTATGTGGTCGAAGAGTTGGTAGGCCGCAGCGATCTGTTCCGATTCACTCTGCTTCGTGTACGAATCAGCGCCTATTGTTATCTTGCCGCCGCCGATTCTGGCCTGAAGTTGCATTCGGCCGTCTTCGCTGATCCAACTCATGGAAAGCTGGTTGCCATCGTGCGAGTAGCCGAGCCAACGGAAGTTACTGAACCACCGGCCCCTAAGCTTCTGGAACAGAACGGTTACGTCAACTTGACTGGGCAAGTATGCGTCGATTATGGGTTTAGCTAACGCTTGGTTAGTTTGAACTGCAAATGAGTAAGCGTTTCCCGTTCCCTTGAGTTTGTATCCTTCCGGAGACCGCTCGATCACGCGTGCTTCTTCTAGGCGCTTGAGAGTGCGCGTGAGGGTTTCCTGGTGTAAGCCCAATCTTCTTCTCAGACCTTGAAATGAGAAGTGGGCATTCTGCTCACTTACCAATAGCTTCAAGACCTCGCGCTCACGGTCGTCGAGGTCGAATTCTTCAAAGTCCGGATTCAACTCGATACTTGGCGCTAACAAGGTTGACCGTCGTAGTTCGCAGACCGCCTTATATTGACTAGTTCCAACTGTTGAGTAAATCGATTAACTTTTAAGTAAATTCCATCCATACGGTACGATTCGGGGCTAGCTAGCTCGAAACGTTTCGAGGTGAAGCGTAAGGTGGCAAAAGGCCACAAAAAGAAGAGAATGAAGAAATAAGACGCTAAATGTAGCTGAACAGCGTTTTTCCACGTTTTTTCCCGATTATTTTTTTTCAATGATTTTCTCCTACCAAAAACCATCATAGGGCCTTCCATACTGGATTTGAACTGGAGGTTACAGACAGGATGAAAATTGCGGCGACCAAGGTCTTCTTCTTCGACCTCGACGGCGTACTCTCCGTGGGCAAAGAGAATCCGCGCTACTTAGGGGGCCGGGAAGTTCTCAACAAAATCAAATCCCAAGGAAAGAGATCCTTCATTCTAACAAATGATTCAACCCACACTCGCCATGAGATTCATCAAAACCTAGCGGCGCTAGGTTTCACATTTGAGCTAGAAGAAATTCTCACCTCGAGTTTTCTTACCGCAAACTACCTGACCCAGAAGTATGGAAAAGCATCATTCTTCTTGATTGGTGAGAATGGGTTGAAGCGTGAGCTTGAAGCAGCCGGACACCAAGAGAGGCAGCAGAGCCCTCAGGTCGTAGTAGTAGGCTTAGACAGGGGGTTGACATATGAAAAGCTGGACGATGCGTTACGGTCCCTGAGGGGAGGTGTGCAACTGGTCGGCAGCTATGGCGGGGCGGTCTACATGAATGACCACGGCCCCGCGCTTTCTGCTGGGCCAATAATCAAAGCACTGGAGTACGGCTCTAGTAAGAAGGCCGTCATGATCGGTAAACCATCGCCACGCATGTTCCGATTAGCCCTTCGCTTAGCGCATGAGAAACCGTCCAACGCGGTCATGATCGGGGATCAGATGGAGACTGATCTGCTGGGCGCCCATAGGGCTGGCGTTTACACAGTTTTGGTCCTTACTGGAGTTGAAAGCCGCGAAACCATCAGCTCGTCGAAAATTAAACCGGACTTGGTAATCCAAACCGTTGATGACCTCTTGACGTACCTCTAACCAAAGTCTGGCACGGGGCTTACATTTTCCAGAGCTGGAATAGAATTAGAGCAACCATCGACGCGAGAGTAATCATAACGCTTAAGACTGCCGCACCCTTGTTGAAGCTTTACCGTTTGAACAGAAGTAGACTTGAAAATGTCAGAGGAACAAGGACAACCAGCCGGCGTTTCGGCACCACCTGTAAAAGTTAGCGAACTTACCGCCTACTCAAAGCAAGTCAACACAACCGTCAAAGTCGTCCAGAAGGGCGAAGCACGAGAAACCGTTTCTCGACAGGACGGCACAACACACCGCGTGTTGGACGCACTTGTTGGAGACGACACTGGCACAATCTACATGACCCTGTGGGACGACAACATAGACAAAGTCAACGAGGGTGACACAGTCAACGTCAAGAACGGGTACGTGCGACCGTTCAAGGGTTCGATGCGATTGAACATCGGCCGTTACGGTACCCTAGAACCAGCAGAAACCCCCCTCGGCGACGTGAACACACAGAACAACCTATCCGACAAGGTCGTTGAAGAAAGACCCTACCGCTCCTTCGGAGGCGGCGGAAGAGGCTACGGAGGCGGCGGAGGTTACGGCCGCGGTGGCGGAGGCTACGGGCGCGGCGGCGG
>JBAVCK010000157.1:0-15126 GCA_049586635.1 Bathyarchaeia archaeon | reverse complement strand
GAGGCGGGACTGTTTCGACCTTATTTCCCGGAGTTCGCCCTCGATCTTGCTAATGCGCTTACGGGACATGGCCTCGTATGCCTCGTACGGATAACGGCCGGGGCCTCCTCGTCCCATTTGTTCGCTGACGATTCCGCGCATGCGTATCGATTCCCTACCCCAAGAGAACGTGTACCGTAACCTCGCCAACGATACCTGGAGCTTAGCCTCGGCTGTGGCACCGCGTTTATCAAACACTTCCAGGATGAGCAGATTCCTGTCTAGAACCCGGACCTCCTCACCAAGCTTCTTCTTGATCCTGAACACCTGACCTGCGGAAAGTTGCCGAGTAAAAACCACCGCATCAACCGGGTCCTTTCGAACAAGCTTCGCGATCTCGTCTATCTTTCCTTTGCCAACACAAAACGCTCCATCTACCGCGTCCCGTTGTTGCGTAACTTGTCCGACTATATCGTAACCGGCAGTCTTCGCAATATCACTCAATTCATTCATTCGCGGTTTGGTGTCCGGAGTAAGGCACTCTACGAGAATGGCTTTCAGACTCTACACTACGTAGACATAATGGGCGGGCTAACTATTAGAAGACATGGTCCGTACGAGGAATGCGATTCACACGGACCATGAAGCCCATTGTGCGTTTTTGAATTATCCGCATCTGTTCTCTGCACCGTTCACCATCGGCCACGTTCTGCAAAGGAAAACCAAGAGCGTTCGCCCTCCAAGCCATTTGTCAGGTCGAATGTTTTCAACACCAGAGCTCGATTGTGACCCCTGTCTTGTTTCCGTGTGGACTTTTTCTCTTCACTCAAGTCTTTAGCGACCTCAACAGTCGCCTACGCTTGCTGTTGAGCTATTTGGAATGCGAAATATGCCGCAAGGCCAAGATAAAGCCCTAGTTCTAAGCTATCGGGCAGTAGGTAACTGAACGACCTCGCGTTAGCCAGTAACCAGTTCACTGTCGCGTCAGCAATCGACTTTGGCCTGAGATGGACGCTCAGTTTCAATGAATATGCCTCCTCGATGTGCGCCGATAAATGGAACTACGGCGTGTAGTTAGCATATAATGGTAATGGATGAATCATCTCCTAGCTTAGATTGGCTACCGATCGCCACGGATCGAGCTACGTCTTTTCAAAAGAGACTTTACCGAAAAACCACCGAGGCCGTCACCGGCAGCCTTGACTGAGTCCTCGAAGCGTGCTAATCACAACCTCATGAAATGGAGACGGTCGATTCCCTGAGAATTCCTCACGGCGGTTCCATATTCCACTTCAACCAGTCAAGTAGATGTTGCCTGTTGACGAGTCGTATTGTATTGGGATTTTTTGCAGCGGATAGGGTGCTGGTCCCGCCAACACTTGCGCATTGTTGTACGGGTCATATACTGCACCATGGCAGGGGCAGGCCAAATCCTTCGCCGATGGGTCAAACTGAACCTGGCATCCAGCGTGAGTGCAAATGGAACTGTAAGCGACAAATTGCCCATTGTCTAGGTGAATTAGAACTATTGGGCCTACGGCTGGGTCATTGAAGGTTAATGACTGGTTCGGGGGGATATTCGCGGCATTTGCAAGCAGTTGACCGCTATGGGTGGCGGCGGCGTTTGACGCGTATGTAGTCGGTAGGGGCTGGGAGCTAGGGGTAGAGGCGATCTTCAACAAGAATAACCCAGTGACGGAAACCGCTGCAAGTCCGAGCATTATGTGAAGGAAGTTTCTACGCCCTCGTTGAAACTGTGTCCGCTGCTCTGTCCGAACATCAACGTCAGGCCGAAAAGATGCACGTGCAAGTAACACCGGAATCCTTGGCTGGCCAATGAAAACTGAGTGTGCAATTTCCTTTGAAACTTGCATACTATATTTTTCCACCAGCCGCTCCGTGGTCTGATTTACCTCCTCCGTCGTCAAGGGCCATCAACTCCTTTGCGGTTGACAAGAGTCTGAATTCCATTCAAGAGCCTCGGCGTATCAGCACGGTCCACGCCTAAGCTGATCACGAATGCGCGAACAAACTCAAGTATCGTCACCGTCTCGCGATGCGAAACGAACTGTTGTTTGATTCGGTCAAATGCCTTATTCACCTCAAGCACCTGTTTCGGATACAGGCTAGCCCTTTTCGCAAGAGGAACCGGAGTCCCACTTGTCTGTGCACTTGCTGGAGCTGCGACCGCGCTCACCTGAACGGGCCTAACTACCAGCCAACCGAGAGAATGAAACCGCGTCGCCAACGCTCCATCTACGCTTTGTCCCTGTGGTCCAGTCAATAGCAGCGTCAACCAGCACATCACGAAAACGATATCGGAACCAAAATAGAACGGAAACGCACTCCAAGTGGCGGACAGAAAGAACGTGAAATTCAGAATCAAGCCGGCGAATGCGGCGAATCTGAACAGAAAACCAAGGAGAACAGCTACCCCGATCAAGGACTCTCCCATGGCGACAACGTAGCCGAAGGTAGCCGCGTTCGGAGCAACAACGCCAAGAAGGAAATCGTGAATTGGTGAACCAACCGCATATTGCGATATTAAATGCCCGATATAGCCTGACTTCGACGGGTCGAAATAGGAAGGATCCGTCAGGTGCTGGAGGCCCGCATAAAGAAACGTAAAGCCCATGAAGATTCGTAGTGGCCACAGCAGGCCTATTGATAGAGCTGGGTTCACCGAAGTGCGGCGTACGGCTGGTTCCATAACTGCTTCACACCGGGCATCGACGCGACGAGTATCATTTAAGCGGACGCCATTTCTGGTGCGCACCAGAGGTGCATTTGGCGCTTCATCTTCTACAGTCGCTTAGTCCCGGCCCAAGTCAGGCGACGTAGGTTCGTAGTCAACTTGTGGTGTTTACGCTAGGAGGAGTCGTCGGGGAGGAATCGTTTTTCCAAAGCGTCGAGTCTGTCAAATCTCTCCCCCCACCGTGAAACAAATCGTCGTTGCCCAATCCACACATACAGCGACCACAACACAGCAGCTAGCGAGGCCAATAAGAGAAAGAAGTCCAGGAATTCGAAATGCGGTTCATACTCCACCTCGGGGGCTCTAAACGGTGTAGGTCCGTACCTTCCAACTGCGAAAATGAGAAAGCGTGAAAGAAAGAGAAGCAGAATGATCGAGCCTATGAGATTGACTTTAGCCTGAAAACGGAATCTTCGGAACTCATCTGAGGCTTCTCGCAAGAATGCGTGAAGTCCAGTGACTGGGTATTCTTCGCTATTATCTGACATCGCTGACTATTCCGTACCGAACTGGGAAGGTATAGGCATAACTCACCATTGGTGTATTGTCTCTCACAGAATCGACGGAAGCGTTTCTTTGAGCTTAACGTAAACATCTCTTCCCTCCGCAGACAGTCGAATTTGCCCTTGCGATTCTTCGATGAAACCCTTAGCTCTCAAGTATTCTAGATAGCGTTGGAAGTCATCGTATGAAAGCTGAGTAGCGTGACGCCAAAGGGATGTCCTAGAATGAGGCCCAGCATTATAGAAGAGAAACTCTAGAATCTCGAACCTTATTTGCACTGGGGATTTTCTGCCAGGTTGCGTGGGCTTCTTCTCGGCCAATGGGTTCGACTCTGTCAGTTACAGTCACTCGAATATTGTGAGGATACTTAAACTCCGCATGGAAGGCCAGTTGATTATCAACATGCCGAAATGAATTAGCGCCGATGTCTTGGGAAGACGGTAAGCGCAGTATCCAACCCAATGCGATTAATGGTGCACACCGAAGGTGAATCCTGATTATATTCAACCCAACTACATGACGTAGTCAAAGGCGTAGCAATTGAGTCAGATATTCCAACTCGATGAACGGAATGCAACTTCCCTGCCGATCATCGGCATCTACAAGTGTCTACTTTGCGAAAGAAAATTCAGCACAAAATTACGATTGAAGGGACATTATTGCGGAAAACACGACCTAAGTCCTCACTACCGCGGAGAGGGAACATGTCAAGCCTGAAGACTTGATGTTGCGCTGATGGATTTGAGTAGCTGTGTCGAGGACGATTTTGATGATTAGGGATGCGTTGAATTGGGTAGCCGCCAAGGGAGTTTCACTGGGTTATCTCCTCCCTGACCAATTAGAACTAGTTCTCTACGTGGGTCTAGCCGTGTACTTCGGAATTCTGATCCTACAGCAACAGGCGTAATGCATAGCTGTGATAGTGATGGGAAGCAGATCAGCTCAAAGGCGTACGCGAAACTCTGCTTTGGGACTAATGATGGGCGTAACAAGCTTCCCTATCCGGGTAGCACAGATATCTTGACATGGAGATTCCAAGTAGCCGGCCTGCGATAGTTGCCAGTGCAGCGCTCAATAAGTCAAGTCATCGCTTGGCTGCTCATGGTCCGGCACTACCTCATGTAAGAGTCTGTCACCGTGGCTGTTGAAGACCCCGATGTCACGGTAGGATTGGTATGGATAAGCTGTGATTACCATGATCCTCCCGTAGAAATGGTTCAAGTCATGGATTGAAGGTCGAAGCGAACCGGAGGGATGCGAATGTGCGACTCCCATCACACTCAGGTCCATTGGAAGCATTATGCTCCGGAAATTAGAGAATCCCCGCCCATGTGTAGCGAGAGGTGGAATCAAAACGTCATTGATGAGTATCTCATCTTTACCTGCCTTACCGCGCAAGAGAAGAATCGCCTCATTAGGGTAAGCGTCAAGGGCACAGCTGAGAATACTGTTCGCCACCGATTCCTCGAATCGAACAACCCTAATCATTGCAAGAACCCTCTCTCGGTTGGTATCATACGTTTCAGTGTTGTTCTTCGTGGGCCATCATGTGGCTTAGCTGGTGGTGGTATTGTTCAGGCGTCATTAACGATCCGAAGGCTCGCTGAACTACCTCGCTCAGCGCGGGGTGTATGTGCATTGCTGCCATCAGGGGGCGCGCGCTCTGTTCCGGCGTGTACATGAGATTGATTATCTCTTGAATCAGAACGGATGCTTCTGGGCCGATGATGTGAGCGCCCAGAATCCGGAAGGTGTCCGTTTCCAAGATCACCTTCACGAAGTAGTTCTTCAGAGCCATAGCTTCTCCCTTGGCGGTGTCTTCATACCGTTCAAAGCCGATCAGAATCCTGTCCGAGCCAAAGCGCTCCAGCGCCTCTTTCTCTCTCAGCCCGACGCTTGCGATTTCAGGGTCTGTGAAGACAGCGTGTGGAACAGCATGGTAGTCGTAGCGGACCTTCCTACCCAGAACAGCGTTGTAATAGACTACTTCGGCATCGTAGTTGGCTTTATGTTTGAAAAGGTATTTGCCGTTCGCGTCGCCGAACGCCCAGACGTTTGGGGAAGTCGTTTGCAAGAATTCGTCGACCGCAATCCACCCCTTCGCGTCAGTTTTGATTCCAGCGCGATCAGGACGTAAGATCTCCGTGCCAGGCCCCCGTCCCGTTGCGATCATTATTTCGTCAGCGACAATCGGCTTTTTCCGCCCCGTTTCTCTATCGATCGCCACGAGTTTCTTCTTGCCACTAGGTGTCTTCCGCGTTTGCATGACCTCATGATTTGTTAGAATTGTCATGTGCCTTCCCAGCTCTTCTTTCGCAAGTGCGGATATCTCAGGTTCTTCTTGTGGGAGGAACTGCCGGTTTCTGCCGACTATTGTGACCTTCGAACCCATCGCGGATAGGAAGTGGCCATATTCGGCCGCGATGTAGCCCCCACCCACGATCGCGATGCTTCCAGGCAGTTGGGTCTCGTAGAGAATTGTGTCGCTAGTGAGGTAACCCGTGTCCTCTAAGCCATCGATTGGTGGGATGGTCGTCTGTGAACCCGTCGATAGGAGGATCATCTTCGACCTGATCGTTTCATCTTGAACTTTCAGTGTGTACGGCCCGGTAAATTCTGCGGCGGCGTGGAAATATTCGATGTTCTGTGAACTGGCAAGACCTTGCCTTATTGATTCTATGTCTTTATCGATTAGCGTGCGCATACGCTTCATTACTTTCGTGAAATTCACTTTTTTCAAGTCAACATCGATTGCAAAAGTACTGGCCCGTTGAATCGTCCGAACTACTTCTGCAGGGTAGAGTAGGATCTTAGAGGGGATGCACCCACGTGTGAGGCATATGCCACCAGGTTCGTCTTTGTCTATGACGGCGATCCTGATGTTCGGGTTCCTTTGCATCATCCCTTCGAGAACATACATCGCCGAACCCGTGCCGATCGCGATAACATCGTACTCCTTCATGCTGAGCCATCAAAACCGAAAGTTGGTTGACCTGCGCTAACAGACTTTTGGTGTTCTGGCCAGAAAACTAGGCAATTCTCTTAATAGCTGGGGGTCTCCGGGTCTTCGCGAAATCAGGGGGGTTTTGGAATGTCCGAGTTATGGGACCCATGGGAAATTTCCGAGAGACCGTTTCCGAAGAGAGGGAAGCCTTCCGACAAGCTGCGATACCTCCTGAACTATGCCATCCTGGCACCATCGGGGCATAATTCGCAACCCTGGCTGTTCAAGATCGTCGGGGACGAAGTTGAGTTATATGCCGATCGCAGACGGGCCTTACCTGTTTGTGACCCTGAGGACCGAGAATTAATTATGGCCTGTGGGGCATCGGTTCTAAACCTGCGTATTGCTCTTCACCATTTTGGTTATGCAAGTAAAGTGAGAACCATCCCGAAGAAGGCTGAACCTGACCTGCTGGCACGCGTCAGTTTTGGGAAAAGGCGAAAGCCAACCGCTGAGGATGATTTACTGTTCCAAGCAATCACCCAACGCCACACAAACCGGATGCCCTTTGAGCCACGGAATATTCCAGAAAAGGTTCTCTCAGAGCTGGAAGCCGCTGCTAGCAAAGAAGGTGCGTGGCTTCATTTCGTGCTTGGTGAAAATGACCGCAACAAAGTTGCCGACTTAGTCGCTGAAGGTGACCGTATTCAAATGGCTAACCCGAGTTTCCGCCGTGAACTTGCCGCCTGGATGCACCGCAACCGTAGCGTTAGCCACGATGGGATGCCCGGCTACGCACTTGGTATAGAAGGGCTAACTTCAAACCTGGCACCTATTGTCGTGCGAACATTCGACTTCGGCGAGGGACAGGCTGCGAAAGATCGGCAACTCGCCACCGGATCCCCCGTCTTGGCAGCGCTCGGAACAGATGCCAATACCATAGAGACTTGGCTCTCGGGAGGTCAAGCCTTGGAAAGGCTATTGTTACGAGCCCGCGCTGACGACATCTGGGCGTCCTTCCTGAATCAGCCGATTGAAGTCCCTGAGCTGCTCGCTAAGCTTCGTGATACGTTAGGCGTGAAGGGGTTCCCACAACTTCTCCTTAGGTTAGGCTACGGCCGGAATGTCAAGCCTACCCCTCGAAAAACGCCTGGCGAGGTTCTGATGAGACCTCTGCGATGATCGACCGCAGAGCCAAACAGTGTCGTGAGCGAGATCATGGTCCGCTGCGAAAAATGTCAAACTGACTTACCAGAGACCGCGAAATACTGCTTGAATTGCGGAAGAAGGGTTGGCAACTCTGTGTCCGAAGAATTCTCGATCAACGCGGACGAATTAGTGACGAGAGTTAAGAACTTAGTACACGAAGGGAATGTGACGAGAATCATCGTTCGAGACGAGCAGGACAAGTTGCTGCTTGAACTACCAGTCACTGCTGGATTAATCGGGGCCGTAATGGCACCATGGCTGGCAGCACTCGGGGCCATAGCTGCTTTAGTCACAAGATGCAAGGTAACGGTTGAGAGAAAAGAATAGAGCCATTGAGCTAGCGGATGCTTAATTCGCGTCGCCCCACTGCGATTTCACTTCTTCCTCATATTCCAACGACGAACTATAACTGCGGCCATGACGGCTGCGGCAACCACCACAACGGTTACGCCGATATAGAACAGCCCTGCAGTCCCCGAGAGCAATGTTGACTCAGTGCTTGTGGCTTCAGTTATTGAGGTTGATAGCTGGGTTGTTGTCGATGATTGGGCAGGGCCTACAAAATTCGCTGGCTCAATTAGCCCTGATTGTGGCGATTGGTTGAAGTCGAACGAGTTCATCATATAGTTCGCTGCTACGTCCCTCGTCCCGAGTGATGGTAGGTTGAAGGTTTCTTCTGCTAGTTTCAGGAATGAGGCGAATTCATATTGTGTGTGGTCTACGAAATGGTGTTTAGCCCAGGGTGAGATTACAAGGGTTGGGACCCTGAACCCTTCACCGTATTCATCTACTTGTGGTGGGGCAACATGGTCGTAGAATCCTCCATAATCGTCCCAGGTCAGGACGATTGCAGTTGACTGCCAGTATTGGCTTTGCATCACCTGATTGACCAAGTACGATACATAATCCATACCGCAGTCGCTCCTAGCTGGTGGGTGCTCACTAGTCGACTGACCATCGCAAACGGCCGGCCAAGTAGGCGGACGCCATGCTCCTGCTCCTTCTCCAGGAATGATCCAAGAAACGGCTGGCAACTGGCCACTTTGAATGTCTGAAATGAAGTATTGTGTGTTCTTCACATGCTCCGTAAGCTGGTCAGGGTGATTCTGGAAGTAGGTGAAGAGCGGTAGAACGTTCCAGATTGTAGGTCTGAGCGGTCTCGCCTGCCCATCGTACCAAGCCCATTGGATGTTCGTGTTGCTAAGTTCCTCCGCAAGCGTTGCCCATGAGAGGCTGACGCCTTGCCAACCAAAATTGCTGGCTGGGTTCTCGATCACACCGTTATGTAATACCCAACGGTAGTTTAATCCATTAGTCGGTCCGTTGGTCCCTGAGACTATGTAAAGATGGTTCGGAAAGCTGGGGCCCATCAGGGACGAGAAGAAGTTATCGTCTAGGACAAAGTTGTCTGCATAATCCCAGTAATATGGAAGATCGTTCCGATCGTAATACCCCATAGTTAGAGTGCTCTTCTCCGCCGCTATGAATCCATCCATCTTACCATTATCGTATGCTTCGTGCGCTACTACCCATGCATGACTTAGGTCGTGTCCGATGGACTCATTGTTAAATGGGAATGGACCAATCGAGCTACTTCCAATATCATCCGGATCCAAGGAAATTGTCTCGTTCAGTTGTGAAGGGTCGCTGATTCCTGGCGGTAGTTCGTCGCCCACTATCGAGATTGGCTGTGCAACATTCAGATGAAATGGTTGAACCAATCCCAGATTCGTTTGATTGGGATTGATCGGAATCGAGATTCCTAGAGGAAAACCATTCGCGCCCGGGTATGTTCCGAAGTAATTATCGAATGAATGGTTTTCTTGAATTATGAAGATGATGTGTTGAATCTTTGAAGGCACATTCTCCATGTTGGAGGCGAGAATTGGAAGCGTCGCACCGCCTACCATGAGCAGGACGACTGCAAGGCAAATCAAGATTCTTGTTCTGAACAACCTTCTCAGTTCTCTCCTATGACTCGCTTGACTCCAAGTCGGGAGTGGTGCGCAAATTTAAGCCTCATAGATGATTCGTCCACTCCTACGCCGAGCCAAGAAGGCGGGCGCTGGAGGAAAGCGTGCTAGAAATCAAAGGGCTGCAAGTGCAGGGAGAGCAAGTCTCTCTGAATCAGACTTCTCTAGGAAGGCTTTACATGTAGTTGCCTGGATAATCCATCCAGGTCGTTTCGGTGCCAAGCAAGACTAGGCTTTTGGCTCTCGTGGCTTCGCTTTCAGCAGCGAACGTTGCCTTCAGGTTCGCCCTCGCTTGGGGCCCCCCTAACGTGAAGCCCATTGCGTTTCTCGTAATCGTTAGTGGTGTGGTGGGTGGTCCTTTGGCAGGGTTTGCTGTTGGTTGGCTTTCTATGACGCTTAGCGACTTGGTCAGCCCCTATGGTGCGGGTATATGGACTCTGGAGACGTCGAGCTGTATGGCCGTTGTCGGGTTGCTCGCGGGTTTGTTATGGCATCGTTCACGCTCGTTTAATCGGTGGAAGATGGCGATAGGGGGTTTCTTTCTTACAATGTTATTCGATATCGGGACATCCGTGATTGATGCTCTTCTTTTCAGCTACCCGTGGCTGGGCGCAATCCTGGCCCTCTACGTTCCATTCATTACGGGCAGCATCAGCCCCTATCCTTTCGGGCTGGCCCACGAGTTAACGACCGCAATCTTACTCGGCGCAATCGGACCGTCCCTGATCGCCCGAATCAGAAAGGTCTACTGAGTGAGACATGAGACTTATGCCTACGGCTCGCGAAAGTGTTCTTCGTCACGCGTGAGGCGTGGACAAGAATAGTGGACCGATGTTTCATTTGTTGGTGTGCTTTTTCTTCCAATCCTCAGCCAACTGCTCGCGTCTAGCGGATGAGGGATGAGTGTAGAAGAATAGTTCAACAAGCCGATTCGGTTTGTCCACGGCGAGGCTCAAATCGGCCAGCCGCCTCTCAGCTGATGACTGCGCGTCCGAATCGTCCGCAGCTCGAAGGGCAAACTCGTCAGCCCTCCTCTCCATTACTCGGGAGATTCCGTTGGAGAAGGGTTGCAGCAGGAAGCTCACGCCGACCAAGATGGCGATAATTATTGGGACACCAGCAGGGTCAGCTATGCTAGTCAACCCCAGGCTGTTCGCTGCCTGCCTCAGGGCGTAGTCGGCAATGAAGAACGGCGGCAATGTCAGAAGGCCAGATAGAACTGCTTCCTTCCAGATGTCTTTGTTCACGTAGTGCCCAAGTTCATGGGCGACCACAGTAATCACTTCTCTGCGTGTGAAATTATTCAGCAGTGTATCGAACAGTACGATCGCTTTACTCCTACCGATCCCTGAGAAGAATGCGTTCGCTCTGACGGATTTGCTGCTTTCATCCGCTACTAAGACGCGGTCGACACTTCTCGCGCCGACTTTCCCCGACATCTCGAGAAGTGTGCCCTTCAATGACGGATCAGCGAGTGGTGTAACTTTGTAAAATATCGGCATGAGAACGTAAGGTAGAATTATTGAGAGCAGGATTGAGAAAATTGCAAAGAGCGCTGCGGCCGCGAGCCACCACAAAGTCGTAGTTCTGATCAAGTAATAGAGGGTGGCTCCTGCTAGAACGCCAAAGGCCACCTCGATTCCAAGGCTCTTCAACTCGTCAACACTCCAATTCTTCAAGGATTGGGTTGAAAGGTGAAATCTGTGGTCGACAATGTACCCTGAGTAGAACGAGAATGGCGTTTCTACAATCTGCAGGAAGACTACGAAAGAGATAATGTACAAACCCAACGTCATCCAGTAAGAACCGGTCATCGAAGCGAAACTTTGGGCGAGCTTAACTGACGTCCCCGAAAAGAGTAGAAAGAGGGAGAGTGCGACCGGAACTATTGTTCCAGTGATAGGTTCTAGAATTAGCTTCACATTTTCGTAACGCTTGGCAAGGGCTCGCTTGGCGGGGTCGTACTGGTAGAACTCTTTAGCTTCTGTTTCCTGCATCTGTTTCCGTCCGCCGGAGATTGATGGCCAAGGCGCAATAGGGACTTACGTACATAAATTGAAGTTCTTTGGTGCAGGCGGTTCGATACTAACCAATCTGGTGGTTAGTGTCCTGAAGTTGACATCTGACCCGTATGCGCGGGTTTGGCCTGCTCTTTCTTCTTCTTCCGAACCATCTTAGGGCTGCCCAATATCCACCTAGGTATGTTATGGTGTAACCAGAATAAAAGCGGCATTGCCACTTGCGATGGCAAGTTCCCCACGGCCTATCTTGCCCGGGCCGTGTAGGCGTACTTTTGCTCCGGATTGGTTCCGTTCGCAATCCTGTAAGTTATGTTAAGTTTGACATTATCATTCACCATGGCACGTACTGAACAGTATTTTTCCTGTGAGAGTCGAATTGCCCTTTCAACAGCATCCTTCCTAATGCTTGGACCCGCGAGTGTGTATTCTAAGTCGATACTTTCATAGTACATCGGGTCTTCCTCGCGTCGTGTTCCCCGAGCTGAAATCTCAAGCCGGTCTACCTGTTGCCTCTCCTTATCCATAATCCATTGCACATCCATAGCAGTGCAACCTGCTAATGCGACCAAGAAGAGCTCCATGGGGGTGAAGGCCTGACCCATCACGTCTGCCGAGTTCAGTTCGATCTTCCGGCTGTCCTTCAGGCTAACATTGAACCTAAGATCCTTTACCCGTTCTAGTTTCAGTGAAACTTGCGCGGCCATCTCGCTTGCACCCGTTACGCTGTGTCGACCGTGTACGTTTTCCCGAAATATGCTTTTAGTAACCAATCCGATAGTGTCTTAAAGAAAAGCTCCACTGTTCAAATGGCGCGATGTGTCCCGAATGGAAGTGGCAAAGTTGGATAAGATCGATAGGACCCTGCTAAAGATACTGCAAAAAGATTCCAGGGTTCCACTGCAGGTAATCGCTAAGAGGCTTGGCATCCCGAAATCAACCGTGCACTACAGAATTAGCAGGCTAGAGCGAGAGAAGGTAATTGAAGGGTATTATGCGAAACTCAATCCTGCAAGATTAGGGTACGACTATCTTGCAGTGGTGCTTGTTCGGGCCAAGTACGGCCCGCGGTATCACCAGAAAGTTGGACTCAGACTATCGAAGATTCCGGGAGTCTGGGCTGTATATTATGTTCTTGGAGATCTCGACTTCATAGTCCTAATCCGAGCACTTGACAGAGATGACTATATCAAAAAACTGGAACGCCTCAGCAACATGAGCGATATTGAAAGAACTAGCACGCAAGTTGTCGCAAAAATACTAAAAGAGGATCCAAGAATGGAGACTTGAGCTGGCCAAAGACGGCCGCACCCGTAAGGAAAACCCAGGTTCAATCCGAGAACATACAGATCAAGAAAAATTCCTAACATTAACTCTATCCGTCGAACGAGCCATTGTACCGTTTTACAACCAGTCGCGTCCTGGGATGGCAGGCGCATTTGAGGCCAAAGCCGGTCGGGCAACACGCTGTACGAATATTTTCAGCCATTTCCGACTCACTGACAACTGCATGTCCATTACATTAGAAGATGTACAAACCCATTCCCTACGGAATATAGGTAAATGATTAGTGTTAAATCTACAGAGCGGCAGCTCTTACGCAGAGGAAAATTGTCAGAAAAGAAACTTTTCGCAAGAAAAGCAACAGGGCTTGTCAGAGAAATCAGTCTAACAACTGCAATAATCATTTGTCTAGCCAACACCATAGGACTCGGATGGCAGAAGCGTGTCTTCCAATTCAGTAGTGGCCTGAGTCCATTTCCAGATAACCTGTGGCTTGCAGGGATTCCACCAATGGTCATGGCTTTCCTCATCGGAGGAATTATCATTTTGCTGTCGGTCTTCGCCTTCTCAATCCTAGTCGCAGCTATGCCGCGATCAGGAGGAGGCTACGTCGTCGTCTCAAGGTGCATTAGCCCATTCGCGGCCTTCGTCGGGTCATGGTTCGAATTCCTTAGCCTCTCATGGTCTATGGGCATCATCTGCGTCGCCGTGTACGAAGGCATTTTCTCCATTTTCGGACCAATAGTACTCCCAATAACCGGGGTCGGCGACGTCGCTCTCTTCTTTGGCGGTCTTCTGCTCCTCATTATTTTCGTTGGGATAGCATCACTTGGGGTGAGAATGGCGGGGATGTTCTTGCAGACTATATTTTGGGTTCCCATGATCCTGACTATCTACATTGTGTACTTATTGTTCTCGTCACTTGCCAACCCGACAGCATTGATGGCTGGAATAACGGGACTAGCACAATTCAAGGGCATTGCAGGAGTAACGGTTAACACCTATGTCCAGGGCGCGCTCGCACAAGGTATGGATACTCTCAGCGGGACCAACTACTGGGGAGCGGTATCAACAGCAATGATTGGTGCATATTGGGCCTACACATGCTACGCATCAGCAAGCTTCGTGTCAGGCGAGGTTAAGGAAGCGAACAAGAGCATGCCTAAGGTCTTGCTTGCTGCTTCACTCATCATAATGGCTATGTACATTTCAACTTCGTCGTTGACTGCGTACGCAGCATCCGCCGTCGGTAGGGTGACATTACCAAACGGCCACACTTGGTCCTTTTTCGATGCCTATGCATTTCTCTCCTACGGAGCAGGAAGTCTGACTAAAGCAGGTGTTCCAGCAATCAAAGCTTGGACTACAACGATGGCTGCTATGACAGGTGTCGGCTTGGGACTTAGTTCACTTAACTGGCTCGTGTTCATATTCGCCATATTCTGGGTAATGAACGATCTTCCGCCATACATCCTAACCGCATCCAGAGTACTCTTCGCCATGTCTTTCGACAGGGTCCTCCCAGGACCGATCGCTAAAGTCAATGAAAAGTTCCATTCACCAGTCAACGCAGTGATAATGACTGGTGCCTTCGCTTTGTTCGGAATCTTTTCAGAATCGGCCGTGATCTCTACTGGAGGGAGTTGGAGTCCAGGCGGCGCCCTAGGTGGCCTATTAAACAGTGTCTTCAGCGTCGGCGTGGCGAGCACGGACCTGTTCGACGCAGTCTTCTTCACACTCTTCGCCTTCTCTCTCGTACTCCTACCATTCCGCCGCCCGAACATCTACGAGACCGCACCCATCAAACCCGGTGGAAAATTTGGCATGGTCACCATCGGGCTTGTTGGCACCGGGGCCAACTTGGTTCTGGACTGGATGATTCTCACCGCACCCGTCGGGAGCTACAACCTACTGGCCCCGACAGCAGACAACTGGTTCGCGATCGGCTTCGCAGTGCTCTTCGGCATAATTGGCGCAATCGTCTTTGCATACTACAAATATGGCCCATCTAGGAAGCAAGTCGACTACTCAACTATCTTCGCGCAGATCCCACCCGAATAGACAAGCCTTTCCTCCTTTTTTTCGCCGTTCTCTTATGATGTATGAAATGCTCCGCTTTGAATGAATCGCGTCGAAGCTAAGTCACAGTTCGGAAAAGATTAAGTCTGTGTTCAAGAAACGAGCGTAGAATTGAGTTAGTGTGCTGGTAAATCGGAATGCCTCAAGAAATCTTCAGAATCAAATCAGTGAGGGCGAGGGAGATACTGGATTCAAGAGGAAACCCAACGATAGAGGTAGATGTTGCCGCCGAGGGGGGAGCAAGGGGAAGAGCTGATGTTCCGTCCGGTAGATCCAGAGGAAAATACGAGGCTTTCGAACTGAGAGACGGTGGTTCTAGATATGCTGGAAGAGGCGTCTTGGCTGCTGTAAGAAATGTCAATGAGGTCATCGGACCTAAGC
>JBAVCK010000156.1:0-4596 GCA_049586635.1 Bathyarchaeia archaeon | reverse complement strand
CATTAGATCTACGCGTGATTTCTGTGCCGAAAGCGAAGAAGAAACCAAAGAAGAAAAAGTAACCAAAGAACCAAGCATTTCCATTGCGGCAACGAGGAAGTTGAAGTAGGTAAGTTAGAGCCCCCTCGAAGCTCTTCCACTGAAAAACTAAACCGTGCTGCCCCTAGGAACCTGCCTATGTTTCTTAGGCGATGAGTGCCGCATTCGCGGGTGCGGTACCCTCGAGTATAGCATATCGAGATCGTCTATCACATAGGCGAGAAACCCCTGCAGAGAGTCTAAGGCCAAGTTTGTCTCTGGGGGGATGCTCGATCCCTCAGAGAAGAGGTTCTATCCCACGTCGTCAAGCTATTCCTAGGTCCCGGAAAGATGTACAAGAGTTCCCTCCCGCATCCTTTCGTCGCTCCACAGCTGAAGTGCAAGCCTTGTTTGGCTAATTCACATCCTCAAAATTGAACATGGTTACTGTGCTGGGATGTATTCGCAGATTTCTGAAGGCTTCTCCATGATGCGGTTGATGGTGACTTCGCCGATCATTCTGCAGTATTTGGCGATTTGAGTTAGGTTCCAGACTATTATTCGCAAGCTCACCGCAACACTCACATCTTTCACGTACGTCAAGACCTTCTGAGTCAACCTTCGCTCATCGTTCTCCGCTGTCTCAACTGATTCCATTGCTTCATTGGCGAGGTTGATCTCGCCGGTGAGCAATGCCTTGAAGCTGTGCTCGGAGATCTTCGTGATCTGAGCAGAGAACTTGGCGATGTCGTTTACTATGGTTTCGTTGGTCTTCTCCCGATCCTTCAAGGCCAGGACTTCGTTGGCAATGCTCTCCGCGGAGTCCGCCATCTCTTCCAGAGTCTTGGCGACCAATCTGTTGCCGACTATGTGGACGGGGGATTCTATACCCATCTCAGAGCCTGCGCTTCGATCGCGTATTGCTAATAGTAACTGCCTGACTATGAGCCAGTAGATCCTATCCGACTCCTCCTCCATGTGAGTAACTTCCGCTGCAAGTTCAGGCCTCCCATCCACCAAGGCCTTGATGGAGGCTTCCAGCATAGATGAGATTATGATGTGCAGTCTGCGCATCAAGCCATACATTGGAAACCTCGTCGGGTCAATGAAGCTCTGCAGGGTCACCTGCTTGAGAGTCTGTTCAACAATACTCAAACCAGTCACACGCTGTGTCGTTGCCCGGATCTCCTCAAGGTGAACCTTCCTCAACTCGTCTTTGGCGGCGATCTGGATCGTGTCGTGGCCGAGAATATAGTTCCCAGTTATTACTCGAGTGAGAAGGTTGGGTGAACTACACAGATCCGCTTTGACTAAAACGTTCTTAGCCTCCTCGCGCTTGCGCTCTGTCCCGGGGATGAGTTTCAGTGAACCGTCGTCCTCGCGCTTGATCGAGATAATGTCGCCGGCCTTCAGCTTCACATCCCCAACCCAGCCTCTAGGCAGGGAGACGGTTAGGGTAGAATATCCGACTCTCTGAACCTTCCTTGCTTCCATAGGGGCCCCGGCGAATCAATATAGTCTAAGAACCAGAATATAGATTGCACAAGAAGAACTGTTCAAAAATCGGAATCGATTCAGTCTCTAGAACAACGGGGCAGTCACCAAGACCTGAATTGCTTGATAATGTGTTACGTGAAACATCTGAGTTTACGGCACGAATACAGCAGACCTGAAGGATAGATCATTTGTGAGCGAAAGGCCGAACATGAATTCCAGAGCGAATGTTGACTTGGTCCAAAGAAAAATTAGAGGCCGCAAAGGAGTCTGGTCTTGCAGGATAGTATGAGCTGGAAAGAGAAGAGGGAGATCAGGCTTCGCTATAACGCTGAAGCCGACGGGTATGATGAGCTGTACTCAGACGAACAGAGAACAAAGTACGAGTTGGCCTTCCGCCGCATAGTTTTCTGTGGGGCGGATCGGATCCTTGATTGTGGCTGCGGTACTGGCATCTTCCTTGAGAAGGTGGCGGGCAGGGTACAATTTGCGGTTGGGGTGGATTTATCCCCTAAGATGCTAGAGAGAGCCAAACTCAGGCTTGGTCAAATATCCAACGTAGAGCTAGTCTGCGCCGACATAGATTTCCTTCCGTTTTCTGAAGGCACATTCAGACACGTCTTCATGTTCACTGTCCTACCAAGTGTTCACACGTATTGGGGTAATACTATGCACGAAGCGCTGCGAGTGCTAAGAACACACGGCATCATGACTCTAAGCGTCCCAAAGAAAGAAACCTCAAGCGAAAAGCTGCTAAGAAAAATAAGCATGAACGGACTCGAACCTCGAGAACTCATAGACGACGACAAGACCCCAGACTACATAGTGATCAGCAAAGAAGCCCGCAAAACTATTAGAAAAGGAGAGGCTACCTCGCCGTAAGGATCCATGTGTGGTTGGTTTCCTTTTCTCAACTATGCTCGTTAGTTGTTGGAAGGAGTAGCGCGCGTTTTCTTTCCTTGCTGGACCATACGCCCCGAATACTTCATTGCCAATTCCTTTTTCACAGCAGTTCTGCACAGTAGGACGACGACGTCTAGTATTCCAAAGGCTTAGGCATCGTGAGCCTCATGACGCATACGAGATAGTCAAGCAAAAGGTCCATCTCTGGGGAACCGCAAGTAGTTGGTGGGCGCGTAAGAATGGAGAGAGTTGTTCCTGGGTGTCCAGGCTGCGGTGGAAAAATGATTTTCTATTCTAGTGATGCTTATTCGGAACATTACATCTGTCCGGATTGCGACCGGTTTCTGGGGATTCCAAGACCGATTGACTTCTTCCGTAAGTGAGTCCTGCCATCATTGCATCTAAAGGTCTTGCACTGCATTCCGGACACGATTCCCGTAACGTCATGCCTTTGTGCATGTGGTTCCCTTGGTGGGGTGAATCACTTCCACTAAGCACGGCAACAATTATGGACCGGAGTGGCAGCGCACTTCCGCAATTCGGACACGTTGCCAGGGCTTAGTCTTCTATGCTTTCTTCGTGTTCACACATGCCGTCGTCTGGGTAGATCCTGCAGTAGAACGGTTTTGTCTCATGGATCGCGCACGAGTAGAGGCCTGATTCGTGCCTTTTCAGAAAGGGGCAGCTCTTCGTAACGAAAACTGCGTGTCGATTGTGAGGGTCAGTGGAATTAATCGCTATGTGCTTCAAGATGTCTTCTCGTCCCTGCCTTTTCCAACGCACTATGTCCTCGTGGGTCGCCTCAAAGGATCCCCAATGAATGACACAGCAGTCCCCCGATCGCTTGCACCTGTGTACCTGCAACAATTAATCAACTGGATTACGTGAAAGACGCTCAATTGCATCTCGTTTCGCAATGCAGGCCTGCACTATGGGGTTACATCGTGAGGATGCCCTTGCTGTGAAGTACCTGCGCTTGGTTCTGTGTGTAACGCCAGAGCACGTCCGCGCGACTGGTTTGGAAATCCCAAGGAGCAACCAAGACCACATCGCCATTCTTGATCCAGGTCCGCCTTTTCATCTTACCTCGTATCCGACAGACTCGGTCGGCTCCGTCTGAACACTTCACCATTATCCGATCGTACCCGAACATTTGGGTTACAATCCCAAGTAGCTGGCCCGTTCCTGGAAGAACGAGTTGATTAATGTCTCCCTCCGAAAGGACCTTTCTCTTTCCCAATCCACACTGCCTATCCTACAAGATGACAGCTCGACTCTCCATTTTAACGTGCCTCACCATCGGGGGCAACTGCTTTCGACCCAGGCCAAGACCAAATGTTCGTCATACAGAGTCGGTCACGGAACACCGGCGAAAGGACTTCAGATGCCTCGACGTTCAGCGTTCCCTGATCTGAGTCGTCTCTTCGTCTCCACATCCAATTTTCGGACGAGTTTGATGACTCCGCATGAAATACTTGAGGTAAGACCGAAGGGCACCGCACCCGCGAATGCGGCACTCATCGCATAATAAACATAGGTAGGTTCCTAGGGGCAGTAGGGTTTCAGTGGAAGAGCTTCGCGGAACTTACCTACTCGACCCGCTCGTCGCCGCAAAGGAAATCCTTAGTTCTTTGGTTACTTTTTCTTCTTTGGTTTCTTCTTCGCTTTCGGCACAGAAATCACGCGTAGATCTAATGTCGCTATTGCATGTTTAACACTTCCGACCGCTACGAAGTTCTGGCCTCTAGAGATCTGTTTGCTGTGCGATTTCCATGGGACAGGGCTTCCTCTTATTGTGGGGAGCTGCAGACGGTCCAGATAGGGCGGATCTAGTTGATCGCGCATATAGTTCTGTTCGATATTGATGGGACGCTAATATCGAGTTCCGCGGCTGAAGAGGATGAAAGACGACGTTATCTCAAAACTATACATGATGTCGTCGGCATGGAGCCGTCAGTAATCCCATCGCGTTTTGCAGGCATGGTGGATCCGCAGATTTGCAAGTGGCTTACGATAATCCAAAACGCCAATCGGAAGGATTCTTAAGCTACAACGCTCACCTAAATCCAGACTTAAGTTGCCGATCTCTAGGAACGAATTTGAGAAACTAAAAGCAATTGGCCCAACTTTAGAAGAAGAAGTCCTCGACTTCCTCAGCAAGAATCGTCAATCGGCCTACAC
>JBAVCK010000155.1:0-14446 GCA_049586635.1 Bathyarchaeia archaeon | reverse complement strand
TGCAGATACTCTCTGCGCTTGGTGAAATATTTGGCGCCGAGAAGATGATTCCAGTATCCTCGGTACAGGTGGCCGGGGTTTCCTACTACAATCTCGGCGACGCAGGGCTAGAGTACTTGGAGAACCTTGCCGCCAAGGGCGCTAAGGCTCGGGTGAAGACGACGCTGAACCCTGCCGGCATGGATTTGGAGAATTGGCGTGAACTTGGAATCGACGAAGAGTTCGCGGGTAAACAGGAACGGGTAATCAAAGCCTTCGTGCGAATGGGCGTAACACCATCCTGTACTTGTACCCCATACTTAGTCGGCAACGTACCTGAGCGCGGGGAGCACGTTGCATGGAGTGAATCTTCCGCCGTCACCTACGCCAACTCAATCTTAGGTGCGATGACGAATCGTGAGGGGGGACCGAGCGCGCTTGCAGCAGCGTTGACAGGACGGACGCCATGCTACGGCATGCACCTTGAAGAAAACCGCCAGGCCCAAGTTGGCGTAAGAATCGAAACAAAGTTGGCTAGTGTCCCCGAGTTTGGAGCCCTCGGCTACGCAGTGGGAAAGAAGCTCGGGCCAAGAATACCCATATTCGAAGGAATCGGTGACGCGAACGTTGAACAGCTCAAGAGCCTTTGCGCTTCAATAGCCACCTACGGCGGAACAGCCCTATTCCACCTCCAAGGCCAAACACCGAACCGAACAGAGACGCCCACAGAAACCCTCACCGTCACACGGGCCGATATTGATGAAGCACTTCAAGCGCTAAATGATGAGGCGTCGGAAGTTGATTTCGTAGCCCTTGGATGCCCACACTGCACTTTGGATGAGATCAAAGTGATCGCAGGCCTTCTTGAGGGTAAGAAGGTGACACGGGAATTTTGGGTTTGCACGGCGAGGCAGACGATGAAGGACGCGGAAAAGCATGGTTATGCGCAGATAATTCGCGCGGCCGGAGCCAAATTCGCATGCGATACTTGCATGGCTGTGGCACCGCTAAAAGGCCGTTTCAATGTTCTGGCTACTGACTCTGCGAAGGCTTGTTACTATGGGCGTGGGACGAACGATTTCAAAACCCGAATCGGAAGCGCCGAAGAATGCGTTAATGCGGCGGTGACGGGAAAGTGGAATTAGTTCGAGGCAGGAAAATATCCGGCGGAAAAGCCGAAGGCCTCGCACTCGTCTCCCATGAACCAATCTCGTTCTTTGGAGGAGTTAATCCGGACACGGGGGTGGTTACGGAGAGGGGGCATGAACTTGAAGGAACCACCGTCAAGGACCGAGTCCTGGTCTTCCCACACGGGAAGGGGTCGACTGTTGGATCCTACACCCTGTACCGGTTGAAGAAGAATGGCGCCGCACCGAGGGCCATCATTAACGTGGAATGCGAACCCATCGTAGCCGTTGGGGCAATCATAAGCGAAATACCCGCCGTCGACAAACTGGAAAGAAACCCCCTGACCTTCATGAAGGATGGTGTGCGGGTTCAGGTTGATGCCGACACGGGCACTGTAAAAGTGGGAGAATGAACTGACGCGTCCGCGGATTTGCGGTTCAGAGAAGTTTGCATTGTCAAGAAGGCTCCGCTGACCTTTTGCTTGCTTTTTGAAGCCAGTATTTACCTTCGGCCTATCGTGCGTGGTTCGCTATATGCAGTAAGGTTTCGTAGTCCCCGTAGCTAATCTATGAAAATACAGGTTTTAGTTTGCATAGCGGGAAATTCCTGCGGTTGAAATGGGCCTGCTCAAGCGCGAATGTTTCGAAGACCGCTGCACACATTGTGTCGTATGCGGGGCTCTACCGTACCAGGTCTGCCCCCATTGCACATTGGAAATGATGAGCATCTGCTTGAGTAATGGCTAGTTAACTCATTGGGTTAAGCAATGTTCTGAGGTTTCGGCTTGTCGGCGGTCAAGAGTTCTAAGATCGTAATACCCCCTGAATTGAAGCGCATGCTTTCGCGAGCTTTGGATGACCCAGAAGGTTTCTGGGGGGAAGTTGCATCAGAGCTGCATTGGTTTCAACGTTGGGACAAGGCTTTCGAATGGAATTACCCAAAATTTTCATGGTTCAACGGCGGCGTCACGAACCTCGCCTACAACTGTTTGGAACGAAACATTGAGCGAGACAAGGGCAACAAACCCGCAATAATCTGGGAGAACGGGGAAGGTCTTCCGAGACGAGTCTTCACTTATAGTGAACTTCTCTTCGAGGTGAAGAGGTTTGCTGCAGCCCTCAAATCCCTCGGCGTGAAACGCGGCGACCGGGTCACAATCTACATGCCGATGGTACCCGAGGCAGCCATAGCAATGCTGGCCTGTACACGAATCGGCGCTATTCACTCCGTCGTTTTCGGAGGGTTTGGGTACGGAGCGTTAGCGGATAGGATTGAGGATGCGGAATCGCGGCTCGTCGTGACTGCAGACGTAGCTTACAGGAGAGGGGGCCTTGTGAACCTCAAGGAAGTTGTCGACGAAGCGCTGAAAACCGGTAAAAGCAAAGTGGAAAGGGTCGTCGTGCTGAAGCGCGGCGACAAAGTTCCCCCGATGACGGCGGGAAGAGACCTGTTCTGGGACGAGGCACTCGAGAAAGGCCAAGATGCTAATGCTGATGTCGAAAGGATGCGCGCGGATGAGCCGGCGTTCATTCTTCACACATCGGGAACCATGGCCAAACCTAAGGGGACGGTTCAGCCCCATGGAAGCTACCAAGTCTACATTTACGCGATGGGGAAATGGGTCTACGACATGCGCGAAAGCGAAGTCTGGTGGTCCACCTCAGACGTAGGTTGGATTGTAGGCCACAGCTACGTGGTCTACGCACCCCTACTCTTCGGCTGCACCACGATAATGTACGAAGGGCTTCCAGACCATCCCACGCCAGACGTTTGGTGGGAGATTCTTGAAAGGAATAAAGTAACCAAGCTCTGGATCTCGCCCACGGGCGTACGCGCCTTAATGAAATACGGCGACGAGTACCCGAAGAAGCACGACCTCAGTTCGCTGAAGCTTGTGGTCTGCGCGGGTGAAGTTTTGAACCCACCGGCGTGGGAATGGCTCCAGAAGAAAGTTCTCCGAGACAAGGTTCCCGTAGTCGATCACATGTGGCAAACTGAAACGAGCGGCCCCATAGTCGGCAACCCAATCGGAATATCACCCTTGCCGATCAAGCCGGGTTCCGCAACCATTCCCCTCCCTGGAGTCGACGCGGACATTGTTGACGAAGAGGGGAAACCTGTGCCCGTGGGTGTTGAGGGAACTTTTGTCATAAGGAGGCCGTTTCCGGGTTTGACGCCGACACTCTGGCGCGACCACGAGCGGTACGTTGAGAGCTACTGGAACAGGTTCCCAGGCGTCTACACAACCGGCGACGCAGCCCTGAAGGACGAGGACGGCTACATCTGGTTCCTCGGCAGGGTCGATGAAGTAATCAAGATCTCAGCGCACAGAATCGGCACCATCGAGATTGAAAGCGCCTTACTCCAACACCCAGCCGTCGCGGAAGCGGCGGTTGTCGGCCGCCCAGACGAACTGAGGGGCGAAACAGCGTGCGCGTTTGTTGTCTTGAAAGGCGGAGTGGAACCAACCGACGAGTTGAAGCGGGCGTTGAGAGAATCCGTGAGGAAGACAATGGGCCCAATCGTAATCATAAGTGACATACACTTTGTGAGCAAACTACCCAAAACGAGAAGTGGCAAAATAATGCGTAGACTCATCAGGTCGATCCTAATGGACAAGCCGCTGGGTGACTTTTCGACAATCGAGGATGACAGCGCAATAGAAGAGCTAACTAGAACCGTGCATCAAACGTGAAGATTTCCTAACGCTTAGTTCGAAGTAATTAGCTTGGCAAATAATGGGTGTCGATTTAAGGCCTTAAACTCTTGTCGGTTTAAGCACCCGCGCGGGCTTAAATTCTCGTGATCCGTCTAAGTGTGCGCACCAGCTGACCCACACACATTAAGCCGCTCATCTACCGAAGTAGTCCTCTACCAGTACGCAGAATCTTGGTTGTTGACTGAAGCGGCGCTATTCGACTCAGAGGGCCAAAGGCGTGTCCCGAAGATTGGTTCTGTCGAGTAATGCTGGCATCTGGATGATTTGTTGCGGATGCATGGCATGGCCAAATTAGTTTCCTTTGCTTTCGGTCGCGTAAAGTGTCCTTCACGGAATCCCCTGTGGACTGAGAATGCATTCTGACAGTCGTGGAGTTTTATTGGAGAAAGGAGATTTCACATATCGCCAAATAGGGGGATGTCATTTCTTAAATACGACCCTGCCAAGGAGTCCGGTTAAGGTGTCTTGCTAGGTTTTGATTGATCAATGATGGAAAAGAAGAGTCCAAGCAAACCGTACAACCATCCCGAAGTCCTTGTCGAGACTGACTGGGTCAGCCAACATCTGAAAGATGATACAGTTCGTATCGCCGAAGTCGATTACGACCCGGCCGCGAACTACGATCTCGGCCACTTACCGGGCGCAGTACTCTTCGATTGGAAGAGGGACATGAGCAACCCTGTAGACCGGGACATACTAACCAAACAGCAATTAGAAGACTTACTGTCGCAAACTGGCGTCACAAAGGATACCCTCCTGGTTCTCTATGGAGACTTCGACAACTGGTTCGCAGCCTTCGCCTTCTGGATTCTGAAATACTACGGGGTCGAGAAGAAAGTTGTTTTGATGAACGGTGGTCGGAAAAAATGGCTCGCAGAAGGCAAAGAAGTGACTAGGGAAGTGCCTTCCGTTGCGAAAACCAGCTTCAAGGCGAAGTCACCGAATGAAAATATCCGAGCATACCTTGATTACGTGAAGAGGTCGCTGAATAAATCCAAGAAAGTCTTCGTAGATGTCAGGAGCCCAGAGGAATTCACGGGCGAGATGACAGCAGCACCCGAATACCCCAATGAACATGTCCAGCGCGGAGGCCACATTCCTGGCGCAGTAAACGTACCCTGGTCGCAAGCCGTCAAGGAAGATGGAACGTTCAAGTCCGCAGAAGAACTACGCAAATTGTATCAGGGCAGCGGCGTCACCCCAGACAAGGAAGTCCTGACCTACTGCAGGATTGGCGAGAGGGCATCATTCACCTGGTTCGTGCTGAAATATCTCCTAGGCTATCCAAACGTGAAAAACTACGACGGGTCATGGACAGAATGGGGCAACATGATGCGCACCCCAATTGAGAAACCCTATCTACCACCGGGTATGCCCCGCGTAGATGCCCAATTACAAGGGCGCTTGTAACCCCCTAGCGTTGCAACTTTCTGGCTATGACACGAGTCCCGCGCACTGACAGTATTACCACTAGAGCACTCAGACACAGAAATCCTTGGGGTTCACGGGGAGCTTCGCAAGGAGCCGCCAGATATTGTTCCAAGCGTTGATTCAGTCCATAGCCTACTTTGGGAGAACTCGTGTTACGAAGACCCGTGGTTTCATTTGACAGCTAAACCTTAACGAACGCTTGGTTGGCGGCCGAAACACCTGACCCCTGTTGAAAACGGTAGCCTTGTTTCCCAAGCGAGCCTTCGATTGCTGATAGAGTGGACAGAATGTCGTTCTTGTTTACGTTACCCATATGCCCGACCCTGAACGCTTTATCTTTCAACGGGCCCAGCCCACCGGCGACCACCACACCATACTCTTCCGCCATCCCCTTCCGGAATTCACCATCCCGCACGCCGTCAGGATAATACGCGACGGTAAGCGTGTTCGATGCCGCTGAGTCCTCGCAGAGCAACCGTAGCCCCATTGCCCTTAGCCCCGCGCGAAACGCCGAAGCTAACTTCGCATGCCTCGCGAACCTTTCATCCAACCCTTCTGCAAGTATCATTTTACAGCTTTGATGAAGCGCGTAGAACATGTTAACGGCGGGAGTTGCAAAATACCTCGTGGGGTCTTGTAGAACAGGCATCCACCGTTTGATATCGCCATAGTAAGACGTTGGAAGAGCCTTACGTTTCTCCCTAACCGCCAAAGCCTTCGAGTTGAAAGAAATAATCGCCATACCCGGCGGAATTGCGAGAGCCTTCTGAGAGCCGGTGAAGCAGACGTCGACTCCCCACCCGTCGACCTGAACATCCATACCGCCCATCGAGCAAACTGTATCAAGAACGAAAAGCACGCCTTTCGCTTTGGCGAGTGCACCAAGCTCTCTCACCGGGTTCGCGACGCCAGTCGACGTGTCCACGTGAACCGCAACCATAGCCTTGTATGGTGCGCTCGAGAGTCTCCGCTCAACATCTTCCTTACTGGCGGCGGAGCCCCAGGCAACTTCAAGCTTGTCCACTTTCGCTCCGAGAATGGCGGCTACTTCCGTAAGCCTCTCGCCGAAATATCCTCCGGAAATCGCGAGGACTTTGTCGCCTTGCTCGATTATGTTTGCGAGGGCAACCTCAGCGCCGAGAGTTCCCGACCCAGCCAAAGGAAGAATTACGCCATTAGATTTGAAGACACGGCCCAAGTCCACCAAGGTTTCCTTGAAAAGGTTGGCAAATGTTGCACCTGTATGCGAGGTCGTGGGACGAGCCATGGAACGAAGTACGATAGGGTCTACGTTGGTTGGACCAGGGATCATCAGCAGATCCCGTTCACCCATTCCAGCAGCCTCAAAAGCGAGGGCCGTCAAGGCGCGATTAAGCTTTTCCCCCGTCCCCGGGCCTTAACGTTCCTAGAGGTTATCTTAGAGGGCGTAGGTTATTTGCTGAAGAGTTTAGACCGAAATGCCGCGGTGGAACCTAGTCCTCAGTGGTTATCCTGGTTCTGGAAAGACGGTGCTAGCGCGCCGACTGACCTCTGAGAATCCTGAGTTCGTGCGGCTGAGCGTAGATGATTTGCGCGACATGTTCTTCGGCCCCATCGAACCCCCGAAGGACGAGGAATTCGTTTACAACACACTCGCCGCCCTGCGCGACCTAACGCTCAGAAGCGGCCTTAGCGTTGTGTTGGATTCCACATCGCCCAAGAACAGCACGCGCAATTTTCTCCTCCACACAAGGGTCTCAGGCGTCATAACGGTCCTGGTGCTAATGATCGTCGAGAAGGATGAGTTGGAAGGGCGAAACCGTGAACGCGGCGTGCAAGGCGCTGTCGAAGCCTGGGATAAAGTGTGGGAAAAGCCTACAGCGAACATGCCGGTACTGAAATTTAGAAACAACTCCTTGAATGAATTCGAAACCAGCTACTATGTTCTAACGGACCTTCTCAGAAGTAAGGTCCACCCCTACAGACGGCGATTCTTCGCGGACCTTTACCCTAGGCTGTGATCATCCATTCAATCGAGTGTCTTTTTCCCTTTGAGGGGTCCCCTTTTGGATATGAAGATGAGAGTTACTGCGAGCGTGAGAGTCATCACCCACGGTGTTATGTTTGATTGGAATTCAGGAACCGCGACTTCTAGCTGGAAGTTTGCCGTATTCGATGAATTCGCTGTCACATTAACCGTTACGCCGTCAGCCCTGTATCCTGGAACATCAACCGTAACAGAGTACGTCCCGACTGGGACACGCATGAGGTAGACCCCACTCATACCGGAAAATACCTGGTAAGTCTGTTGGCCGTCACTCGCATGAACTGCCGCCCAATCAACAGGGTACCCGTCGACTCCGACCACGCGTCCGGTAATCTCTCCTCCCAACTCGCCGTAGTACTGCTGCGGCGATTGAGCCTCAACCAACCTACACCCAACCAGCAGCAACGCAACAAAGAGTGACGCCATTAGAATAGGTCGCATAAGTTCCCAATCCAACAGCTGAGTTAGTTGGTTGAGTCAACTAACTGACAATAAAAGAGTTAGGAGTCGAGGATCACAGAGAATGTGAATTCCACAGCGATGAGTGTGGAGATCCACAAGAGGCAGATTGTAGACGTCTATTAGGCGTCCATGATAAGGAGACCTTCTTGAGACTCGAAGTCGGCTTACCCTTAATACGTTCTTTAGCGCCGAAGTACGTTGGCGCCGGGGTAGCCTAGCTAGGTAAGGCGACAGAGCCACCGGACAACCGGGACGTCCAACCTCGAGATCTGTGAAGTATGGGCCAAGATAGCTGTTGGTCCTCTGGGCCTCGTGGGTTCAAATCCCGCCGTAGAGGATAATTACGGAACCTTGGAGGGCGGGGGAAACTCCCACCCCCGGCGCCAATAACCTCCTACAGGATGCTCCAAGCGCGATCATAGCGCACGCTTACTGGCTGAAAAAATGAGGACTATAGGCTCTCAACCATTCGTAGCTACGTCAATACCCTCAAGGCGGTCTGCAGGATAGCAGACCTAGTGCACACACACGAAACCAATGGTTCGAATCGACAACTCATCTATGATGTGACCGCCGCTCCCAAATCACCAACAGACATTCGAACATCAATCCTTGCGCAACTACCTCGGGAAGCGTCGTCAAGGTGAAGGATACGGGAGTGGTTGTGAAGCAGAACTCTTATCGGGAGTTACCATATTTGGCAGATCGTGACTGATGGCGAGTCAGTATGGCTTCTGAAGGCGTCTCAGCCAGTTCTGTGCGCACGAAGGTTTCGACTGGTTACGGTAGACTTGATGACGTGCTTCAAGGCGGATTCCTAGCCGGTTCAGCCATCGTTCTTACTGCTCCCGCAAGCGACGAAGTCCCAATACTTCTACGCAGATTCCTCGAAGCTGACCATGCGAGCCTGCTAATCTCTCGAAGTTTATCTTCTGCGGAGCCGATTCTCGGCAGCAAACCAGATGGCCTGAAATGTCTTGTTTGCAGCGACAAACCCGTTCCCCCAGCCCAGAACACTCTGCCCGGCAAGGGCATCGAGAACCTAACCGAACTGAACCTCACGATCACGGAAACCATCAACTCTCTCCAGCCAAATCGCCTTGTCGTTCAGTTCCTGTCCGATATTCTACTACGTCATAAGGCCCTTCAAACAAGGAAATGGCTCTCAGAGCTTCTAGACAAGTTCAGGGCCAAGGACATCACTGCGCTAGTTGTCCTCAACCCGTTCATGCATTCAAGCGAAGATGTTCAAGCTATTGTTGACTTATTCAACGGCAACATCGAACTCATCGAGAAACAGGTCGAAGGCCAACTAAGAAAGAGCCTCGTAATCAAATGGATGCACGGAATCGAAACCGAGGAGAAAGAGTTTCCCTTAGAAGGATTAGCCCCTGAGCGACATGAGACAAGGGACAAGAGAGAAGAGGCTACCGGATTGGGCCTGGACAAGAGGCGGATTGCGGTTCTGCCTTTCGCAAATCTGAGTTCGAACCCTGAAGATGGGTACTTCGCGGACGGAATGACTGAGGAGTTGATCACATCGCTCTCGAGCGTGAGACAGCTGACAGTCATCGCAAGAACGTCCGTCATGAAGTACAAGGGGTCCCAGAAGGGCGCCTCGGACGTGGGAAAGGAGCTGAACGCCGGGACACTGATCGAGGGTAGCGTCAGAAAGGCAGGTAACAAGGTGAGGATAACGGCGCAGCTCATCGACACGTCAACGGAAGGTCACCTCTGGGCCCAGAATTACGACAGGAACTTGGACGACGTGTTCGCGATCCAGTCGGAGATCGCTGAGAAGGTGGTCGGGGAGCTCAAGATTCGGCTCATGGACTCGGAGAAACGCGTGATCACGAAGAAGGATACGGAGAACACGGAAGCGTACACCTGCTTCCTGCGGGGCAGGGAACTGTTGAGGGAGCAGACCGAGGCTTCACTTAGGCAGGCCATAGCTCTCTTCGAGAAGGCCATCGAGCTGGATCCCAAATTCGCGAGAGCGTACGTGGGCGAGGCAGAATGTCATCAATTACTTTCTGACAAAGGAAGTGAGCCCGTTGACATCTCCCTCCCGACTGTGAGGCGACTATTGGAGCGCGCCCTCAACCTCGACCCGAACCTTCCGGAGGCCCACTCGGCGCTCTCGAACATGCTCTTCAACGAGGACGACGTCGTCGGTTCAGAAGCGGAGGCCAGAAGGGCGCTGGAACTCAACCCTAACCTCCCAGACCCCTACTGGAACCTGTCCGAGCTGGCGGCACTCAAAGGAGACCCAGAGGGAATGGTTAGACAGATCGAGGCAGCTTACCGCTTGGACCCCATCAGACCCGACTTCATCAACCGGGTCGGCGTGGCATACTTCTATACGGGTAGGGAGCAGGAGGCGCTTGAGTTCTGGAAGAAGACTGAGCAGCTGGCCCCGGCGTTCGCGTACAGGGGTATGACGGAGTACTACCTAGCCAAAGGGAACCTCGAGAAGGCTAAGGAGCTCCTTGCGAAGTTGGAGAAGCTCGATCCCACCAATTCTCGGGTCACTTGGATGGGAGGAGTCATCGCGGCCATGGAGGGCGACAGGGAAAGAGCACTGCTCGCGGTCAGGAAGATCGAGGACGCCAAGATGGGTCCGGTAGGCTTCAACTTCATCGCGTACGTCTACGATGCCCTCGGAGACCTCGACTCCTACTTTGAGTACTTGAACAGGGCCGTCGAAGCCCATGCAATGGTTGCCCCAGCGGTGATGTACTCGCCCGTCTTCGCCAAGGCGAGGGCCGACCCCCGATACTTGGAACTAGTGGAGAAGCTCAGGAAGCAGTGTGGCCTAACAAAATAGAAGTCGCGCTTAGTCTGTAGTCTCACTGGTGCGGCCCCCGGACCGTCGGACCGTTGTCGTTTGCATGTCGAAGTGTGTGTGGGTCTCCTGTTGCGAGCGGCTGAATTTGAACTCCTCTTTTTGTGTGCATCATTGTTGCGGTAGAACAAATTTGAATTTTGGAAATTTCGTGATCATAATGAAAATCGGAAAATGAGGTCACCCAGAAGTTTAACTTCTGAATCGTCCAATAGCGCTTCGGTGTGAGCTTTGACAGAAGATTTTTCGAAAGATGATAAGACACCCATCGGTTCGCGGGGTGAATTCAATTCGCCCCCTCGGTTCAAATCCGGCCCTAGAGGGTAACTCACGGAACCCTGGAGGACTGGGGAAACTCCCACCCCCGGCGCCATTTACTGAACCAATGATTCTGGTCTGAACATGTTTATCACTGGCTTAGGAGGTAGGAAGTTGGTTGCTGCTTTTGGCTTCGACCGGGTTATCGTCTCTGGACCAGTTGCTTTGGTAGGCCATGCAACTGTGTGGACACGCACCACTTGACCTACAAACAAAGCCGCAATCGGACCGCCGCAGTTTGTCTTTTAGAAAGTGTGTGTGCGCACCAGCAGATCCCCCCCCAGTTCAGAAAACTTTTGAGAAAGAACCTGACCTTGTACCAATTGCTAACAAGTCCCGAGCCCTGGCCAGGGTGATGACGGAACCAACTCTAAAACAGAATGTACCAAGAATTGAACAAGACTTGGCCCTAATGGGCATAATGATTTAGCAGAAAACTCCTAAATCACGAATTTCGTTGTGAACTCTCATTCGTCGTCGTAAAAGTGTATGTGGGCTAGGCTACGAACCATTCAAAAACTCACGAAAACAAGACTCTAAACCAGACTATCCTACATCAACAAGGCACGTTCGAACCCAAGATTCTAACAATACTTCATCGTTTTCGCAGAAGAAGCAGACGAAGAGGAAGAAGACGAGGAAGTCTGGCAGCGCGGACAGAACTTCGTGGTGGTCGGAAGTGTTAAACCGACAACAGCCACATTATATCTACACGTGATTTCTGTGCCGAAAGCGAAGAAGAAAGCAAAGAAGAGATCGAAGTAATCAAGGAACCAAAGATTTTCTTGCAGCAGGAAGTTGAAGTAAGCTAGAGCCACAAAGCTCTCCCACTGAAACCCTGGTGCCCTTTGGAACTGTTTTTTCATACCCATTTTTCTTAGGCGATGAGTGCTGCATTCGCGAGTATTCAGACAAAGCCGTAGTTCAGAGCAAGCACATTCTTGCGATGTACTTGTCTTTCTATCCTTATATTGAACCAAGGCGAGAATGCACAAAGTTAGTTGTCGAGAACGAGAGGCACGAGTCATTGCAACGATTGACCGCATGTTCTTCTTCTTCTTGATGCAACTGACCGAAGTCGCCGAAGTCTGAGGAAAAAACCGAAATCTCGTTCCGACGATAAGTGAAAGACGGAATCAGTCTTCGGTCTTCATCTTGGACCCGCGACGTGGAAGATAAGGAGAAAAAATCTATGAGTACTTTCGAGAAACTGGGTTTAAGCCCAGAAATATTGGATGCTATCAAAGCACTTGGATTCGAGAGACAGTTTCCGATCCAAGAAGCAACGATTCCGCTTCTGCAGCACGGAACCGATGTGATTGGTCAAGCTCATACCGGAACTGGAAAGACCGCAGCCTTCGGGCTACCGCTCCTGGAGATCGTTGACGAAAAGAATCTGAATATTCAGGCGCTGGTGCTAGTTCCGACACGCGAGCTTGCGGTGCAAGTAGCCAGCGACATCAACTCATATGGCAGATTCACTCGCAAGCGTGCTCTTGCGATCTATGGTGGCCAATCAATCAATGCGCAAATACGCGCCTTGGAAGATTGCCCTCAGATTATAGTTGGAACACCCGGGCGAGTCATCGATCATATAGAACGCGGATCCCTTCACCTTGACAAAGTCCAGTACGTTGTTTTGGATGAGGCTGACAGGATGCTGGACATGGGTTTCATTGATGACGTTGAGCATATTCTAACTAAGACTAGAAGTAAACGTCAAATCGCGTTCTTCTCCGCAACGATGCCCAAGGAAGTACTGAAACTTGCCCGCAGGTATATGAAGAACCCTCGCGAAGTTCTGATCGAACCGGAGGATCTCAGCGTCAGGGAGATCAGCCAATACTACTACCAAGTGGACCCGGAAAGAAAACTTGATGCGCTGCTGAGAATTCTGCAGGACAAAGAAGTGCATCGTGCCATAGTTTTCTGCCGAACCAAACGGAGCACATTTTGGTTGAATCAATCACTCCGGAGGAGAAATCAAGATGCCATAGCACTAAACGGTGACCTTACACAACATCAACGCGATAGAGCAATGAAGGCATTTCGAAGCGGTCAGAGTCGTATCCTAGTTGCCACTGACTTAGCCGGAAGAGGCTTGGATATTGACGGAGTTACACACATTATCAACTATGACGTTCCTCAGAATCCGTATACTTACTTCCACAGGATTGGTCGAACTGGACGAGCTGGCAAAACAGGAACCGCGGTGACGATAGTATGCGCGGAGCAAAATGGCGACTTTCGAGCAATACAATCGATGGCAGACGACCGGATTGAGCGACTTAGCTTCACCTCTGGCCCTGGCGTATTCACTGGGGGGAGAGAGGAATCGTGGATATCTAGTGGTGAAACTCGTCGCGCGTTCGGGGGAAGATCACGATACCCAAGGCACCGCCGCCGTTCAAACTATCGATATTCGCGCCGCTGAAGCTGCGCATTCATGAAATACTGTAGCGGCTAGTATCCTATACTTCTGTACTACCGTAAAATGAGCAAACACATCCTACCATTTCGCCCCGGAGGGGCGCAGCGAAGTGTGTGTAGTCTAGTGGTGCGGTAGAGCAAATTTGAACCTAAAGATTTCGTGACCGTATCGGAAATCGGAAAACGAGGCCACCCAGGAGTTTATCTTTAGAATTCTCCAATAGGTCTCCTCGGTGTGAGGAATGGCGGACTATCATCCAAACCCGGAGAAGACACCCCCAGGTTCGCGGGGTGAATTCAACTCGCACCCGTCGGTTCAAATCCCGCCGTAGCGGATAACCACGGAACAGTGGTGGGCGGGGGAAAATCCCACCCCCGGCGCCAGCACTCACCTACCCGAGATTGGGCCTTTGCCATTCTTACAGTGGGTCGGATTCGAACCGCCCGTAGTACATGCGCTTGACGGGAGGAACATCGCCGATAAAACGCCTAACGGGTTGTAAGAGGTAACTTCCGACCACGTGAGTTCCGTGTAAGTGCAGGCAGTCGTCCAAGAATTCATAGTAGAAGTAGAAGGTCTCTCTTGACATATTCACGCAGACGTTGCAACTGCCAGTTGCGTTCCTTGGAGAGACCGTCGTCTATATTGCCAGAAGGCGTTTTCTATTTCTTGTGTACTTTAGCCCGAATCCCGCGAGCATCTGCCGGGGTTTTCCCCTTCAGCCCAGCACGATTGTAAGCCACGGCAGCACGGATGATATTTTTCAGAGCGCGCTCATTAATTCCATCACCCTCGTGGAAATCGATTGCTCGCCACTTATTGCCTTCAAGGCCGGCATTGAAGAGCTTGTCTGGATCTGGAAGGCTTGCGCCTTGAAAGAAGGTCAGTTTTACCTTATCCTTGTGAGCGTTGGCCACCGAAATTAGTCCATCGTGATACCAACATGGAGTGCCCATCCATTTCCATTCCTCGATTATCTCGGGGTCAGCATCACGAATGATTTTGCGAAGGTTGACAAGCATCTTGCCGCGCCAGTCCGTAAGGTCTGCGATATATTTGTCAATAAGTTCGGATGGGTTCATTGGCGGTGCACACCACATCAACGGC
>JBAVCK010000154.1:0-13855 GCA_049586635.1 Bathyarchaeia archaeon | reverse complement strand
TATACAACTTGGTTGGGTATGGGGCGTCGTCCCTAGGCGCTCTGATCGCCGGCATACCACAGTACTTTGGTTATCGCCCTCTATTCCTAGCCTACATGGCGTCGGGGCTTCTCGGTGCCCTACTCTACTCGTCATTGTCTAAGGGGGTGGAGATAGAGCATGCGAAGGAAAGTAAGAAGCATACTGCCCTCTCTCCGAAGGCCAGACCCATAGTCTTCAAGCTGTCAGCCCTGTTCAGTGTTGATGCTTTCGGCGGCGGCTTCATTGGACAGAGCATTCTATCCTACTACTTCTATACCCGATTCGCCCTCGACCTATCTACTCTCGGCGAAATATTCTTTGCAACCCAGATTGTGACCGCGCTGTCCTTCCTGCTAGCAGAGCGGATAGCGCGAAGGATAGGGCTGCTGCGAACTATGGTGTTCAGCCACATTCCCTCAAACGTGTTCCTAGTAGCGGTTGCCTTTGCACCCACCCCACTGAGCGCCGTGTCCCTCCTCTTATGCAGGCAGTCCCTTTCTCAGATGGATGTTCCGGCTAGGCAATCGTACGTAATGGCTATTGTTGATGAGTCGGACAGAACCGCGACAGCCGGATTAACGAGCAGCACTCGAACTGTGGCATCATCAATCAGCCCCACGATTGCAGGCTACGCGATGCAAGTAACCTGGTTAGGCGCGCCGTTGGTGGCTGCGGGTCTGTTGAAGTTAGCCTACGACCTCATGATCTACACGAGCTTTCGGAACGTCAAACCACCTGAAGAGATGACGCACTAGCCTCCAACAATCCATAATATCATTGGCATTTGAAGTTCGGAACAGGGACTTGCGGCAGAGTTTGGCAGACGATAGTGGATCAATCTGGTCGAGTTCTTCGCGAGTCGGAAAAGTTCGAGAGGATTCTTAGCCGCTCGGCAAGGGGCCATTACCGAGACCGGTTGAAAACGAGCAATTGACCAATCCATCAGGCTAGGGCTCGCCCGGATGACCTAGAGAAATCTGGCATACCGGGGATTGACGGTACTATAGTAGGTTGTGATGAAAAGGGAGTACGCCAATTGAGATAATTTCCAGACATATTGCTTTAATTAAGGTTTTGAAACAATAGTTAGTGGCTAAACGTCAAGAAATGAGGCGATGGATGAGGTGCACGAGGTGAATCTCTGGGCAAAGCTGTTTCGTTCCGTTCTTTTTCACTTCTATTCTTGGTTTCATGTTACTGTTGCACTTGAACTTCGATCGTCCACGACACTAGATTTGCCGCTATCACTTTAATCCAGAAATCTCCCGGGCCTGCACGGATGTAGGTTGTATCTGTTCCAGATTTGAATAGTGCCGCAGAAGCCACAAAGCTTTGAGTTTCACTACTAGGATAGACGAAAATCGTGAAAGATGCGTACTGTTCAAGTCCGTTTTGAGCTTGAATGGTGTAGACGATCCTCCAATAATTGGTTGGGGCGGTGAAGTCCGCCGTGTCTTTGGACGCTGAGCCAGTGACGGTGCTTATCGTCTTCCATTCTCCTTGGTTTGCGGTTTGTGTAGAGCTCAACTGGGCTGTCAGCGTTTGAACGCTAGTGTACGTGCTTTGATTTTGCACCGTCTCAGTGATTGTTGTCGTTCCCCTATGTGTTGAACCAGCCGCCCCTAACAATGCCCCTACAATGAACACAATAATTAGCAGGGCAAGGAATTTGGCTGACAACTTCATGGGCGCTCTTAATTGCTGTGGAACATAGTAAGGGTTACCTCAACACCAAGGGCATTCTAGGCGAAACGCGAGAAGGTCACAATTTCAGCCCTCGTTATTGAGCTAGTTCGATATTGCTATTGCGGCTTGGGCGCTTTCGGTTTCCAATCACCCCATTTTCCCATAGCCATCAAGCACCAACTCTCGTTCGACAGGGTCAAATTGGAACCACTGGCTGTGGTCTCTAGTCTAAATCCGTTCGCTGAAGTTCCCATCGGCAGCACGGCCAAGTCTTTACCACGGTTACTGACCCAAGTGTTTCCCGAGGAGTAGGAGCCGCTGGCAATCGTGTCGGGGTGAATCATTGCTCTATATTGAAGTCCATCCATCGAGTCTTCATGAACCTCAAGAATGCCATCGTAGTCCTGAAAATGTGGGCAGTTTAAGCAACGTCCATTTGTCAAATGGTTATTGGGTTTAGCAAACCATTGATCGGATGTGAAAATCACCTTGACGTTGACGCCGTTGATCATCCCGTTAATCACTTTCTTAGGCATTGTCAACTCAATTGCTCCATCTTAGTGTCGGGAAGTCTACCGTTCTACTCGCTGTTGTTAGGGTGCAAGCAACTATTGAAGAGTTCACCTATCTTGAAAGCTTCTGTCGACGATTTCTTCTTCTTATCTTTGTAGGAGTTGAGGTAGGATTTGATTTCCCGGCGGTGGGCAAGTCGTAGCAGACGTGTCCGAGGGAGAATCCAGAGTATGTTGCCTGTATACGATCGTCCTCCCATCGCTCTTGCCAGGCGGTCTGACACCACGAAGACATTCTTCCACTCATTCGTTTCATTCGTACGCATGGAGAGATACAGCCGTGCTTCGAATAACGTGACTATGGCCCTCACAATCCCATGCGTACCCGGATATTTCCCCTTCGCTCTTTGAAACACCCGTGTCTTGAGTTCCTTCCTCACCCACAGGTTGGAGTTCTTCAGGCCCATGTGCTCCCAGACGATTTCAGATAAAGCGCTGTAATACTGAACACGCGCGAGTAAGTACACCGGTACGCAAAGAGAATATAGTATTCCCAGCACCAAGAAAAGCACTACGAGTGAGAACGTTAAGCATTCTGGCAAGGATGAAAACCACCGACTCGCGAAAACAAGAGACCACGGCACAAAATACCCGAGCACTGAAGAGATTAGATAACCCACATGTTGCGTCGCTTGAGAATCGTAGGAGCTCCCTAGCACTCCCAAGGCCATCAAATACTCGCTGTCCTGCAGTTTAGCTGCTTGACCTCTTGCTGATTTATCAAAAATCATGAAATGAATAATTGATGAGAGTGACCTAAAGGTTACTGGGTCTCTGTGCTATGTACCGAAATTCTCTGAGTATTCTTCCTCCGCCGTGGCAGGCGGGGCATGGTTCAAAATGGCCTATGTCGTCCACCGTCATCCACCGACCGGTTAACCCGTGGCACCATGGACATTCGATTTCCTCCGGCGGGTTATTGCTCAATGGCGATCTCCCGACGCGTAACTTTGGTTAGGCGGTTTCCTATCTTAACGAACAGTTGACGGCATTTAGGGCAGCTGTAGGTTGCTGAGGCTTCAATCGTTCGACCAAGCCACTTGAACGCTAAGGAATCGAGGTCTAAGAGGCAAGAGCATGTTGGACAGTACATAGGCTAACGCCTCCAAAGCCCGCAAGTTCAACACTACACTTAGGGCAGTTCAATTAGATTCACGGTTATTGCTGTGAACCTTGCAAGAAGTTAAGGCGAAAAGAGGAAACTAACCTCGGGCTGAGACGTCAGGAAAACTAAGGACGCTTACATAGTCGAAGCGTGGAAAATAGAAATTGCAAAGGGGAGGCGAACTATCGGCGCCCAAGGTGCTGAGGCATATTGGTAGATCTCGAACGTCGGTGGAGCCGCGAAGGTCACATCAGGGTGGAGCTCTCTGTTAGCGCCTACGCTAACATAGGCGTTGAGAGCAAGGTCGCGCTCTACTCTGCCGAGAACATGCATCGAAACTTGCACTTGAACTTGATAATTCGTAGACTCCGCAATTCCTTTTATGCCTAGTGGGTAGATTTGTTCCAGCAGCTTTCCAACTTGATCGTGTCCAAGATGTGCGGCATGGTCATCTACAAACAAAGAGACATTCACGAGCAGCGTGGCCCTGTCAATCTGTTGAGCGGGCGTTTGAAGAAAGGAGGACTTGTACTGGTCGGGCAATCGGATTTCTTTGACTGGCCCTGAATCAGAGAGCTGCAATGCAATTCTGCTCTTCGCCGCATAGAAACACAGGCGCTTGATATCCCAGCAAAAAACACCTTTCGCAGCAAAGCCATCAATCTCGCTCTCAGTCATGAATTGGTTTGTCACGATCACCGCGCTTGTGATCGAGCGCATTACCGCGTCGTGAGATCTGTTCGCCATTTTGGTCTTGCGTAGCAGTTCGGTAACATCGCTTTGTGAGATTCCTCCACGCTTTACGCTAAAAGCGCATTTGCCGTCCGCCGCAAAAATGGGTCTTTCTAGCATGACCCTTCTGTAGCCCAATTCGGGTGGAAAAGCAGGCGAACCAGTGAACTCCGCGACGAAGTCTATTCCTGGAGAATCAGTACGTTTTCTGAGAACACGAAATCCCAACCGCTCTAATAGTAGGTTGAAATCGTCCTCGGTTCCTCGCCCTAACTCAACCGGAAGGTGGCCAGACCTACTAGCGCGCGGTCTACGAGGGTGGCCTAGCGTACCTGAATTTGCCTTCTTTTTCAAACAGGCTCAACTTCCCAGAGTTAGCCAAGCGCCTTAGGTAGACTGCCACATTCTCTTGCGGATCGAGCGCAGCATTCACCTCAAGAGCCTTCGTTACCTCAGAAGCTGAGCGGGGTGTTCTTCCCCATGTCGTTTCAAACAGCTGTTTGATATTCTCCACAGTTTTTTTCGTCGGCTTGATAACAGGTATTCCTGCAACACTGGCACCCTCATCGCTAGTCAGTGGTGTTGGGCTTTCAATATCACTAAGGATGGCTTCCGCCGCGAATGCGGTCGCACTGTATTTTCCTCGCTGGGGGCTATCGACAAGTCCCGCGCTCCTCAGGTCAGCCAATCTTGCTGCAACGATACCATACTCAAGACGCAAGTCCTTAGCAATTTGGCTCATGGCTATGGACTGCTCTTTGACTAACCCGGCTTCGTAAGCAAATCTCTTGCCTATTAGGTACAGCGCGATGAGCTGCCTGTCAGAGAATGTACGCTTGTCTGCAACAAAGTGAACGCCACCATCTTTTGAGAGTGCAATCACTCTTCTGAGTCGCTCTAAGGAATCGTCTAAGAGTTTGGATTCGTCTATGACTAGATGTTTCCTGATCTTGTCTGCTCTAGAACTCAATTCTCTTCAGTTGAGAAGACATGTGCAGACACTTAAAGCTGCACCATTAAAGGTTCGACTATCCTATAGTTTCCTAGTTTCAAGAGGAAGTAAGCTGAAGAAAGTTGAGTCCTCGGATCGCTAAAACGAAGCGAGTCTTGAAGGCTGTCTCTAGAAGCATAGGCCGGCTATCAAGAAAATACGCGGTGCCCTTGCTCTTTATCGCCGGGCTCGCATTGTCGATTGCGTTCTCGATATATTTCTTTGGAACTCCCTTTCAAATGTCACCCATTGCCCTTAGTGCATTGATCTATGGTCTTACCTTCGTCGGCACCGTAGTAGTTTTCGTGCTTCTTGGGCTTGGGATCTATGCGCATAGATGGTTGAGGTCTCGCTTCCTCGAAGCGACCAGTGCCCTGGAGGGCAGAAATAGAATTGGTTCTGGGCTTGTCGCGTCGATGGCGTTGAATTTGGCCTATTTCACGATTCTATACTTCGTTCCATACCAAACTCTAGCGGGTTCAGTTCCGTTCGGAGTGATCTTAGAAAACGTGATTCCGAAGAGCTTTGACGAATTTATGGGCAACCCGGTGGGACTAATTTGGTTCATTTTCTTCTCCTCAACCGGTGGCCCAGCCACGATCCTTGCAGTTCGATACTTTAGATCCTCAGCGGATGATGAAGAGGTCGGCAAGTCGACGTTAGCAGTACTTCAAGTATTGTGTTATGTTGCATGGATCTTCTTAGCATTGAGTTACCCCCTACCACCTGACTCGGCCAGACGTTTCGCAAGCATTTTTACAATGTTTGTCCTGCCGGGTACGTTTACGGGTGTTAGTATGATCGCATCAATAAGTCGGGTTAGGCAAGTCAGCCAATACATCAGATGAGCAAGCCTTTGTCCCTTCCAACCCATGGTTGCAGTTCCTCTAGGTACCCATTCAGTTTCCGAAGTATCCCCTCAGGGTACGGATCGGCTCCAACGCGTGCTTCTATCATCTCAATGATGAGGTCAACATACTTTCTTTTGAGTGCAGGCGGCTGAAGACTTCTCCAATTCCGCATCGATCTATCAATGATTTCCATCGACCATCCCCTCAGGTGTTGAAGCTTGTCCTCGGATTCAGCTTGCGCTCGCCACGATTGCGCCGTCATTTCTGAGACCAGCATCATAATCTAAGAGAATCAATCGACCGATCGGAGCTTTCTGGTCTTTTCTACAAATTCATCAGCGATCTTCTTGAGGCGGGCTTCGTCGGCTTTGGGCAGGCGCGATAGAGCTGCAGCTTCTCGTCAAACTCTTTCATTTCCCCCTCCATCCGGGCAATGCCCTCCTTCATTTCTTCCAGGTGCCGGAGGTCATTATCATAATCTAAGAGAACTTTGCATGCTGTGGTTATTGCGGAGGATTGACGTGTGCCAATTCGCCCCGCCAGCGTGTACGGGATCAAAATCGTCCGTATGAATTTGAGAACCGATTCAGGCTCCTCAAGATTCAGCCACTCAGGCATGGCAACTCGTTTCGACGCATTCCGATTTCCCAGTTGACCGCCTTCGCGCCTAGTCGTTTTGTGTACCACAGACTTCATTCTCCAACGTCACGCATAACCTGAGTATGGAGTATCCTCCGAGTCCATTTGGAGTTCTCAATGAAGTCCTAACAACCAAAGGACAATTTCAAAGACACCGGGTGGCAAAGGTTGTATGAACCCATTGCTACTTTGACTATCAGTCCCACAGGACACGCCGCGTCCAAACGGAAATGCATCGCTGTACCAGACGACGCAGGTCAGTCCCATAGAAAGATTATCGTGGACTCTTCCAACCACGTACACCGGGAACGATACAAAATACAGTCCCAGCATAATGATTACGGCCAACACTATAACCCTCTTCGAGTTCATCTTTGTCCACATCCTCGTCCAAACGAAGTAGGAGTTCAAGGCGCGTCCTCTTCAGCCTTTCTAGGGTGGAAGTCAAGACTACACAATGTCAGTTTCATTTTACTCTAGTCCATGTAGCGGTCTTCTCGCGCTGGACTGCCAGCCACGGGAATGTTTAGAGCACTTAGGAGATGCAGAGTTAGGTACGGGCCGCCACGACTCTCTGATACAATGCTCGCTCAGCTTCCTCCAACTTCCCATCAATGATATCAAAGACTAGGCTCTGTTCTTGTCTAGCTACCCGATCGTCGGTGGTTACAACCACGTATGTCTTTTTTTCCTTCCAGAGAGCCCCCACTAATCCAAATTGAAGTACGCGCTTTGCGCTGGTTTTCTCAACGCGTTTGATTTTCTCAACGCGTTTGATGTCCTTGTATGGCACGCTGAAGTCAAGTTCCTGAACCACAAGCTTCTCACGCTCAAGTACAAGGCTGACGTACTTCTTCTTTGAATACATCGGATGGCCGCCCATGTACTCCGCTCTAAATTCGATATGCTCGGTTTGATCTTTACTGAGCATTGACATGGTTCAATCAGCGATTGTCGGCTATGGTTTTCTAATGGCTCCGAAATACTTCTTCTCAAGCACTTCTTCTGCAGCTTTTAGGTTTGAGTAACTCTTATGCCAGGTTCGAATGAAGAACAGTACTTTGACGCCTGCAATTATGGAAATGACGGAGCATATACCGGAAAGCCATATGGAAGTCTGAAATATCGACCTTAAGCTTTCTCTGCCCACCAATCCTTCGGGGAGCAGCACGCGGAAAGTCAACATTGTTGTCGCAAAAACTATGAATAATATTATGCCCATCAAGCCTATGGTTATAATCCATACTCGTTCTCGATCTACTCCAGCCATCAGTTCCCTGAGGTTGGAGATCATACCTTCTTCTTCCATAGGCTCATGCTCCAATGATTGGTTTAAAACGTGTTATGTAACTATGTTACATTCACACGGTATTCTCGCTTTGCGAGACCTTTTCAATCTTGGGGACTCTTTTGATTGGCCGCCAAATTCGGTCTCCCTCGACTTTCTTGCGTCGCTCGGGAAAGTGTGTTACAAACAATTCGATCGTGTCACCGAGAAAGCCGATTCCTCTTTCCATGATTTCGTACTCATCGTTTTCGTTCTTTCTAATGAACTGAAGATCTGTTAGTTCAGCCAAGTACTGTTTGCACAGGTCGTCCCTGAGGTTGCATGCATGCTCTATCCTGGTGACTTTCTGTACGCCATAATTGAAGAGAAATTCGCACAGATCCATTTTGATCTCTATTGGTTCGCGCTGTTTGTCTCCGGGCAAGTAGTGAGAGCCTTCCTAAGCGAATCGTCTTCGGATGTGTAGGAGGCCGTCACAGTAAAGAAACTATTCCCCATGCGAGCAATGCTCGGTTTCTGGCGAGTCAAACCAGCCAGTTACATATTCTTACGACTTTTAGTGGTGAATATGATACGGACGGATAATCCTCGATTAGGTTTAACCATCGGTAATCCCTTGCCCCATACGAAATCACTTTCAAACTCAGATTATCTTCGAAACTTTGCATAGAACGTAGTTGTATGCAGGCGGTTCATTACAACATTCTCTGACCGCATTGTTTTACGTGAGTAGATTCCAAAGTGGCGAAAGCGGAATATTAATACAAACCTGTATTGCACCGCGGTGATTAGATTGAGACACAAGTTTTCGAGCCTTCTGAGTGATGCAGTAAACGTCAAGTCGGCGTTGCTTCTATCGCTGATTGTGTTGATGTCCAGCGGCATTTTGTACCATTCCGTATCAGCATTAGCGGCTAATCAAATGAACATAGATGTGAATCTATATCAGCAGGGATGCGCGCTATCACAACAAGTTACAACTATTGGGCAATATCAGACGTTTTCTGTGACATATTACATCTATAATGGCGACCCTATCCCATACAATATCGGCCTAGGTTTGACCCTCACCAGCACATCGGGCAATCCAGTAAACGACCAAGCGCACGATGAGGTGGTAAACGTCGTCGCCGGAGGCCCCGGCATTTGGGATCAACCATTTACTCGGCTTTTCAACCCTAATGGTGCTCGTCCAGGTACGTATTCACTCACCTGCGCTATCTGGCTGGGACAACCAGGATATGGTCAGTGGCTGGACAGCCGGACGTATCCGAACATAATCGTCATAACGTAGGATCGATAACCCCTAGGCTAAATTCCTCTTTTTCCTCTTTTTGTCTTACCTAGCTTTCAGTATTGGATCTGGGGAAAGAACCGTGCTGCAAGAAACTCAAGGCCTGATTAGAAATCGTTTATGGGGAGTATTTCGGTGCCGATGAAGAATAGAACGAAGTAGATCATTTACTTCGCGTTCATGAGAAATGACTGCAGGCAGTCGATAAGTAATCCTTTCGCAGTACCGTTTGCGGCGAAATCGCGACTATCTCCGAAGAGCAGCCTGTACTGATCAAATTTGCTCCCTTTGATCGGAATGACTCCTTGTATTGACCTTTCGATATTCTCCCATTGATTTGCCTTGGACGTTCTGTCCCTTTTCAGTTTCGATGTGTTAAGGATTTGCACGAATAGAACCGAATCCGCCATTGGTATCGGAGCATTGTTCTTGCGTTCGTGAATGAAGTATAGGGACAGGGCGGAGCTGAAGAACTTCCCGAAGATTTGAACGGGTTTGATGTTTGCCTCTTCAATCTCGACAACGACTTTCACTTGACTAACCAGGGTAGCATAGGCGATCATGAATCCCGCGATAATGGATTCCGCCGTGATCAGAATGCCCGCTTTGCCCAAGTAGGTTTCCAACGACGGTCTTCTCCCAGATGCGTTTCACAATATTGCCAAGGGCTTGAACCCGAGTGCTTTGCGACGAAGATGAAGATTTTGCGCAAAAGCCCGTTTGGCTTCTTGATCAGTTATCGCATCGTCAATTGTGCTAATCAAATCCTCCTTGTCCAGATTAAGAGCCAGTGATGACCGGAGGGACTCACGAAGGTATGACCTGACTAACAACAGTTCACCATAGGCGACCTTCGCTCCTTTGCCATGAACTATTGCATTTCGCTTGTTATAGAGGCGTTTCAAAGCTCGGAAATGACTTTCCTCACGGGAGGTGCTCTTTGTAGAAGCAGTCAGAATCAAAGCTCCTCTTATTGCGAGTTTGTAACTTATGTCCTGTGGATTCTCGTTGTATAGCGCTTCAAGCCCTATTGTGGCGTTTACGTATGCGTCTTCCAGCGGCATCGGAGGGGAGAGGCCAGACTGGTAATGAGAGAAGAGAGCAACTCTAAGATATTGGCGCTTGGAAGTTTCTAGGTTTTCGTGTAGTTTATCCCAGATATCGCATGTTCGTTTCCATCTTTTTGCCAGAGCCGCGCTGTGTTTGCGTAGCTGCATTTTGGTGTAGGTCGTCTGAACCCCCCTAATGCTAACCGTCGGGTGAGGTTTCCCGAGGTCATCAAGGGAGTTGATTCCGGTAGCTCCTGCGGATCGATATCGAAACGAGAATCCAGTAATAAGGGAATAAAGCTCCGCGATATTGCGAACAGTTTTCTCAGACTTTTCAAACAGAATCGGTTCTTCTGACCAAAGTGCAATCACAACCTTGCCATTACCTTGATTGTCAGTACGTAGGATTCGAACGGTCGGATTGATTTCGACGGAACGCGGAAGTGGGACTCCAGAATAATAGCAGTTGGAGATGGAGAAGCGCGACTCCCAGAGGCGTACCAAATTCACTCGCTCAGATGGAGTATAAATCGGCTAGTAAATCATTCCGTCGAGTCGAAACCCCTTTTTCTCAGCATTAGTCTTCTCTTGAAGCTCAGCATCCGACCGCTCCCGTCACATCACTTCGCAACACCATGGAGCGATGAAGGCTCCTTAATTGCGTCTGCTTTGAGCGAACGAACTTTTCTTAAAGCGTCGAGCTCTTCCCGAATCTCCCGGCTAGATTTCTCTAACTGTTCAGCCATCTCGTCGAGTTCGGCTAGGTGCTGGATGTCGGGGTGTAGGCGGATGGCGTCGGTGATCATGTCGTGAATGCGAGCTGCGGCATTAATCTTGGTGGCTTTGGATCGACCGATTTCCTTGTAACTCTTCCAAATTCGGAGAGATTCAACGATCAAGTAGAAACTGAGCGCTTGGAGCCTCTGAGCCGTGATTTCTGGCGGTTGACCGGTTGAAGTAGGTTGAACAGTCATTCAAGAAAGCCCTCCGAAGTAACGCATTTCATAACCTGACCAACGGAACAAACATTCGACGCGGCGCTGGCCCTCAACCCGGGCAGGGTATGGTGCTATCCTCAGAGAGTCAGAGAGAGGGTGCCTGAATGGAATGCGAAGCGGGGTATACCTTCGGAGAAACATCAACGATTTTTGGCGAGACATCTAAACTTACGCCTTCCTCGTTCTCCACTTGACTGCCTTGTAACCGATTCCGCGGCCATTCAGCGCGGTCGTCTGGTTGCGGTATTGTTTGGGTTCTATTGGGGGTTAAACGGTCTGGCGGAAAAAGCCCGTTTTCTAGCAGAAGTGAACAGGCGTTTTCGCAGAACCAGAGAAATACCCGAAGCCTTGTCGAATGCTTCTTTCTACCACCCTCATAGGATTCGACTTCCTATTACATGCTCCAACCTGTAGCGTTGCTACTGCCGTTCACAATTAAGAGGGTGGTGACACCCGTCGAGGGGTGGTGCCAAACGGTGCCAAGCGAAGGTAACCCTCGTTATTCGTATTCTCGAGTGGCTGAATAACCATGTCGAAAGGAAACCCAAAACTAACCTTCAGAGTGTCCAGGAAAGAGGAACTCGCCCTACGCCTCTTGGCCAGGCGGGCGAATAAACCGCTTGCGGAGTATGTGCGATTGGCAATACGCGAACACTTGCAGGGGGTGACCTCCACCCATTCACTGGGTGACAGTCACCTTCAGACCCTCGTCACCCTGACGAAGGAGTTCATTACCCGTGTCCAACTGGCCAGAGAAACGCCGACGAAGGTTCCCATGAAGGCTGAGAAGGACCCCCAGCTTCCTGGGACGGAGAAACGGAGTGATCTCGAGGACCTTACATGGAAGTCCGTTCAAGCTGCGGTCGAGTACAGCAAGACCGAGGCCGCTGCCAAGGATGCGGAGGCAAGGTTGCTAGCCCTACGGGTCGCAAACGGCTTGATGCGAACGGAACTCATGATTCTGAAACACCAGGACGACGCCTACGTCGACGCCCTCCTCAAGGAGTTAGGGGTAGACGCGGATGGGTTGGCGGAAAAAGCTGCGCAGCGCTAAGCCACTGCCCTAACACTACCAAGCGGGGAACCGCCTGGTCCAACGAAACAACCGTTGAAGGCCAGCAAAGAGTGAAGCTCCGCGAGAGTGAGGAGGCAGCTAGAAACGCGAAGGCGCGTATGGAAGCAATGCGCTTGGCTTCGCATGCGCCAACTACTCGGAACTTACGTCATACACTCCTATCTTGACTTCATGAGGGATGAAAACTCGTGCACTGGTTCTAAGAGTCCTTACGGGTTGATTGAGTACTTACATAAACGATATAGCGCATATGTTGGAACTCCGTGCGCGGGTTAGCGAGGATGGCGCAGAAGGAAGTTCCAGCAGCGCGTTCCACTGGTCAAAAGCTGAGTGAACTGCACGAGGCAATCCGTAAGGAATTCCCTAGAGTAGATGCTGACGCGAATGGAAGACGAAGAATATTCTTCGAGAATGCCGCAGGTTCCCTAGTGCTACAGCGCGTAGTTGAAGCGGAGGCAAGGGCTCGACTGGACTACTCCGCGAACGTCGATGGACCGTTCTGGGAGTCGAAGATGAACGAGGAAATGATCCTGGGTGGCCGGAAGGCGGTAAGGGATTTTCTGAACGCGCCGTCCGAGGATTGCATCATCTCGGGTGAGTCGGCTACGAGCATTTTCTTCAACCTCAGCTATGCACTTTCGAAAGAGATGTCGGGAACGGAGAACATAGTTCTCACGGAGTATGAGCACTATGCCAATGTTAGCCCATGGCTTGAGCTCGAACAACGTGGCGTGGTCAAGGAAGTAAGGTTTGCAAAATTCAATCCAAACGACGGTCAACTAGATATCTCTCACCTGATGAGCCTCATCGATAAGGATACGCGAGTTGTTTCTGTCGCCGGTGTTTCCAATGTATTGGGCTCCAAGACACCCGCCGCCAGAATCTTTAAACTTGCAAAAGAAGCAGGAGCCTATGCTGTTCTCGACGCAGTCCATATGGTTCCGCATATTCCAGTTGATGTCGTGAAACTTGGTTGTGACTTCGCCGTCTTCTCCGCATACAAGCTGTTCAGTCGGCGCGGAAGTTTTGCATACGGTCGGAGAGAGTTACTGGAAACTCTGACACCATATAAGGTGAAACCCGCACCCGATAAACCACCCGGAAAGTGGGAGATGGGGACGCGAGATCAAGCGCTATTCTCCTCGATTACTGCCGTCATGGATTATTTGAACTGGCTAGGTTCCCAAGTGGAGTCCGAGGTCAGAGACAAGATCGGTGATTATGCTGGAAGAAAACGCGTCCTTAAGGCAGCACTCTCATGGATTGAGCAATATGAGCAGACTCTCTCGAATGCGATGCTGGGCGGAGCAAACGCTGTACCAGGAATGCAGGCGATGAGAGGTGTTGAGGTTTACGGTGTAAGAAATCCTTCCAACACACATTTACGAGTGCCGACCTTGACGTTCAACATTGCGGGCGCTGACCCATTTCAGGTGGCTCAGTATCTCTGGGATAAGCATTCAGTAGCCGTCCTAGCTGAGAACTGCGGGGGCTTCTACTCGAGAACGCTCCAAACCTACGGGAAATCTGTAGGTGTTCGCGCCAGCCTAGTAC
>JBAVCK010000153.1:0-5813 GCA_049586635.1 Bathyarchaeia archaeon | reverse complement strand
ACTCTACCTTATCCTCGGAGCATTGAATAACCTGTGGACGAAGGAAGAGGTGTGGAATCGATAAATACGTGTGGCCTGGATGCTTGAATTCAGATCATGAGTTTAATGAACTGAGGAGTCCTTAGACTACTCCCTCGTAGGCTTGCTGAGACTCGACGAATACGCCGTTTTGCCACGCCCTGTGTGGAAGGTTCAGAGAAGTTCACCTCAATTGAGAGACGCTTTCGTCTTCTCGAGAAATTCTACGATCCTCTTCCCTTCGAGAGGCCCAACTGGGGGGCTTGTATCGTTCGAAATACTGCTGAGGAAGGAACGAATTAGCAACTCGTGGTACAGTAAGGTTCCTTTGAAATACCTTCGACTCAGCGCGCTTGCAATTGTGCGGGTTGACTTCCGAATCGTCGCGCTCATCTCATCGAAGGGTGTGATGTAGCCATGGACTTCTGTCAGGGAATTGTTGCGTATATCCAGCGTAATTTTCCCCGCTGTTCCGAACACGTTTGCGGTAGTCTCAGTGGAACCCGAAATCCAAGATAAATCGACATACGCGACTCTAGATCGTCCTAGTTCAACCAATACCTGAATGCTGTCAAAGAAACCCATCTTTCCGGTTGAGTCATGTGCGAAGGTTGAGATACGTAGAGGAGACGCATCAGTAAGATAACTAACGACATCAAATAAATGTGCTCCGAAATCATCCAATAAGCTCCATTTGTCGTAGAGCCACGTTGAATCGGACCAACGCATGGGAAATTGCGGATGTGCAGTCACTTGGATTGAAATGATATTACCAATGCGCCCTGAAACGATTCTCCTTCTTGCAGATTGGACGCATGGAATGAATCGATACTGGTGAACAACACAAAGTCTGACTTTGTTTGAATTGCAGATTTCAACTAGATGTTCAGCTTCGGAAAGATTGGTAGCCATCGGTTTCTCGAGAAGTATGTTCCTGCATTGTTGAGCTGTTTCAAGAGCAATTGAAGCGTGAGTAGTTGGAGGAGTACAGATACTCACAACATCTAGATCCTTATCCAGCATTTGCTTGAAGTCTGAATAAACCTCAGGAATACCCACTCTCTCAGCCAGTCTCCTCGCCCGGACTAGATCCGTATCGGCAATTGCTACAATCGTTGCACCAGCTCGTTGGAAGGCAGGAATATGTGCACGTTCAGCAATAGCACCGGCTCCAATAATTCCGATTCTCATTCTAACCCCACGAGATACTTCGTCGCGCGAGTGTTGAAGCAATCTTAAGAATGCGTCGATATGGTTCGTTGATCTCAAAGTCAAGTCGCGGCAGAGGCGTTCCTTCTGGGACTGAAGTGAATTTCAGAGATCCGAGTCCGGCTCTTTCCGCTGCCCTCAAGTGCCCGATACGGTGTGGGTTTAGCCCCATAGTGGTCGCGCAAGCAGCATCAACTGCCACGGGGTCTAGTCCAGCCAACACGAGCCCGGCGTGAATAGGAATCCCATCAACTGGTCCTTTTGGGCCTCCCAATCCTATGATGCCGTCAACGATAGAAAGCTGCGGCCGCATAAGTGTACACGCGTCAACAATTGCTTGATCCAAGAAATCATGAAACTTGATTTTGTTAGGCGTCAGGATGCATCCGAAGATGTTCTTTAAACTGCAACTGATCGTGGTCAAGGAGTGGGTCTTGAGTTTTGCCATAGAAACTAGCGTGTCGGCAGTCAACACAGTTTCAGGAACCTTGATGCTCCGAAATTTGAGCCCTTTAACTTTTTTTCGCACCCACTTACCTTTGGATAGGTTGACCCACTCTACTCCATGTTTGTCAAGGATCTGAGTGATTCCTAACCAGTTCCGAATCAGATCAGGTCGGGCACGGCTTGCGTCGCTCTCCACTACGCTAATTTTGGCGCTAGGATTACCAGACTTGACGTATCCTAGGAATGCGTCAAGGAACACCGGGTGAGTTGTCGCGCCCGTTTCGGGGGGCCTGTAGTCGCATAGATTGATCTTTATCGCGATCTTATCTGCGTTTGTAATGACGGCTGTTCCGAGAAGTTCGAAGATTCTTAAGAAATCTTCCCGCAGAGTTTCATAACTAGCCCCAATGACCACGACTTTGGACAACTTGCGTTCTCACACGTTCCCTTTTTTTCATTCGCCTCTGGTCAATGGCAGTGCACGAGAGTTTTTTCTCGAGCAAACGGAAACATTAATCACCGGCGCATGTTTCCTGAACTTTTCTTTCGGCGCGTGACATCTTCGTAGTAGACTTCCAATCGGTCCACCAATCCGCTCCAATCGTATCGTTCTTCGACCGTTCTTCTAGCTGCTGTTCCCATCTTTACTCTTGTCGCTTCGTCTTCCAGTAGCCTCATTACTGCATCCGCAATCGCCTTTGGATCGCCGGGAGGGACTGTAACTCCGTTTAGGTTGTTTTGCAGTATCTCAGGTATACCACCTACGTTCGACGCAACTGCAGGAAGTTCGCAGGCCATCGCCTCCAACAGGCTAGTTGGCATGCCCTCACTTCGAGTCGGAAGTACGAAGACGGTCGCCCGCTGATACAGTTCGATTAGTTTTGGTTGCGCAAGATTCCCCAGCATCGAAAAATTATCCCCCACTCCCATGTCTCCTATTAGCCCCTCCATGAAGATCTTGGCTGGGCCATCTCCGGCCACCGCGAATGACACATCCCGACGCTGCTGTAGGATGAGGTGCGCGGCTATCACGAGGTCCTCAAGCCCTTTGCTCCAAGTCAATCGACCGACATACAGTACAAGAGAACGGCTCCTCGCGGCTGTTCCAGGAGTAAAGACTCGGGTGTCAACGCCGTTTCCTAACACCTTTACTGACTCAGACAAGTCTCGCCCATACCGAATTGTAAGCTCGTCAGCGACAGCTTTTGAAACAGCAGTAACGAGATCGGCAGTGTTCACTGTGCCACGTTCGACGTGGCCGAAATATATTCGCATCAAATACATAACGGCGTACGGCAAACGCGGGCCAGCAGAATAGAAGCTTGGAGATGCTATCGATTGACCAATAGAAGAATGTGCGGTCACCAGAACGGGGAGCGATGTTCGGCATGGCGGCGTAAGCGGGTGGTGTATGTGGACGACATCGAATTCATTCTCAAGCACTCTTAGCAGTCGATTTTGAAACATTCCGTGAACGCTGATGTGAAGAGGATAAACCATTAGGGACGGAAGTCTAAAGACGGAAATGTTGTCGATTTGGTCGAACCCCAATGTCCTCCGTGACCCACGTGTTATTACGGTTACTTTGTGACCCCTTGCGGTGAGCTCCAATGACAATTTGTAAACATAGTTACTGACCCCCGCAATAATCGGGGGAAACTCCGATGACATCATACAAATGCGCAATGTATGCGCTCCACAACGGACTTCGAATCAGACCGAGGTATCACGCGTGAAAACGCAAAATTGCGACTTGGCTGGTCAGTCTCAGTTAATGCGAGCCGGCCCTGAATGCAGTACGAAAGAAGTAGTTCGCGCTCCATCGGGATTCCTTCCTCTTCGAGCTGTGCCCAACTTCTGATCGCAACTGATTGCACGAGTGCCGCATTTTCCTTCGTTAGTTCAATCGAGGTTACTGAATGTGCAGGAAATGTGTAGTTGAACACGCTTGAAGCGCCATTAAAGGGCGAAGGTGTGATAGTTACTGTGTCAGGAACATACTCGTTGCTCGAATCAATGTCGGGCCCATCTAAAGCATAGACCTTAGCATCCTGCTGTGGAACAAACCCGTTAAGTTTGATCGTTGTCTGGATGTTGCTTGAATAGTGTTTGTTGATCACCATGAGATAGAGCGTGCTATTGCTAACGCTTACTACCGCGTCTAGGTAAGGCACGTCATTTGTAGGTTGCACAAATCCAATTTGTTGGGTTACATTGAATGACGGTGAGTTGACAGATGCGCTTACCAATTCAGCGCCAAAATGACTCGTGAACATCTCAATTGCGTAGCCTGTTGGTCTGGTGGTGAGGTTGAGAAAATTGTTGATGATGGAAAACGGATATCCATTTGGTGCTACATCGGGTTGATTTATCAAATCCCATATCGTAGCCATTGATATGTAGCCGTGGCTCACAAAGTACACTAAGTAATCAGCTACGAGCAGCCCAGCTTCTAGTGTAGCTCCCCGAGAATGATCATAATCGTAAAACGCATTGTATTCTGTAACTGCGATAGGAATTTTCGCCGCCTTCTGCGGAAGCAGTTGATCAGTCAAATTCAAATATTCTTGATTCCGCGATTCCAAGTCATACGTGGCAGCCATCGTTGCATAATAGATATCCGAAGATGAAGCTTGGTAGACGTTTGAAGAGTAGGCATACCTAGGATAATACCTATGATAAATAATGAAATCTATGTGCTCTCCAGCGATTGTTAGAACTGGTTTAGCCCATGATAGGCCGTTAGTGCTATTGATTGATTCTAGCATGTCTGCCCCGATTTCTATCGAGGGATCAACCGTCTTCATTTGCTGAACGTATTTTACGAAATCATTTGCATATGTTGTGCCATTTGTACTTCCGGTTCCATAAACCTCATTGCCTATCTCCCAATATCGTACATTGTATGGGGCGGGATGCCCATAAGCTGCTCTTAACGAACCCCAGTAATTTGATCCGTCACTAGGAGCATTGGCATACGCAACCCAATCGGCTGCTTGCTTCGGTGATCCCGATCCGTAGTTTACAGTTATTATTGGAGTCGCATTCAAAGCCTGCACGGCTGACATAAAGCGATCAAAACTCCATGAGCCTCCAAGATTTGGACCAATATCTGTCTCCCAATTGTATTCGTCAGAAAACTCTCCCCCAGGGAACCTTAAGGCGGTTGGGCCTATTTCCCGCATCTTGCTCAAAATAGTGGGGTCAATAACAACTCCTGTCACATTTGCGTCTAACATCGTCACATCATCTAGCCACGTAGTTCCAACTTCACTGAATTCGACCCCAACTTGTGCAGAGCTTGTTTGCGGCGAAGTAAGGTTGACAGTATATTTTGTCCACTCGCTCGTAACAGTAACCTGGTCCGATGATAACATGGTCCAAGGTGGGTGGTCGTACTGAAGTTTCACTACGGTCTTTCCTGAAGCTCCGTTTTCTTTAGCGTAGAACGAAACCTCATACGTATGACCTTGCTTAACGAGCAACCAGTTTTGAAGAGGACCGGCGTCGGCGAATCCGCTTACAGAAGTTATTTGCACTTTTTCAGAATAGATACCGTCCACTTTAGTAGTGTCATCTCGTGAGAAAACAACAGTGATTTTGCCGTATTGATCTGGTATCCACCCGTCTGGAATCCCACTCCTCGTGGTATCTGGGCCTTCAAAGCCGGAGTCATGAATCATATTGCCTCCAACAAACATTCCTTTCTCCCACTGTATTGCCAGGTTGGCTCCGTAATCCAGTCTGTTAACTGGAGCCACTATGTTTGACGCGTTGACAATAATGGTGGCAAATAGTGTTGATGCTGAAACGGGGGAGATTTCCTTGGCTGTACGGTTTTGAAAAATTGAACCAGGAAAATACTTCGCAAAGAAAATTGCCGAGGATGAAACCACGATAAGGAGTAACAATAACACTGCTAGTTTCCTTGGCATGGCTGAATTCAAGCTCCTCTTATTGCGACACTAGCAATATTAGATGACCTAATATTGTAAAGCCGTTAATATTCCGTGTGAGTCAACGCTTTACGCAGGGGGTGGGTAGCCTTATGCAGTGGGTAAGTGAGCAGGGTTCCAACCCAGTCTGGCTCAGGTACTTTATTGTGTTGTTGCCCCTCATTAGCGCCCTCGGTGCATATT
>JBAVCK010000152.1:0-3709 GCA_049586635.1 Bathyarchaeia archaeon | reverse complement strand
AGTCGAAATCGATTGAATGTCAGTTGTGGAGGCAATGAACGAGAAGAGAATCGACCGGTCCGCGTTCTTCTCAGCAGGAGAGGCTAACTAGTAATCATGTACATCAAGCCCGTCGAGAAGAGGCATGAACGCAAAAATCACTGAGAATGCTCTTCGCCCAGAAGGATTCGTTTCATATCTGCGTATTGGTCCTTCGTGATCTCTCCGAGGGCAAATCGCTTCTGCACTATTTCTCGTCATAATTCCAAAAGTGATTTGACCGTTTTTGACCTCCGACCAGCGCAACCACGCCTAGCGTCATCTCCTCCGTAAGTGTACGTTGAAAGCCGATAGTGGACAGTGCTTCGGAGATTTCATCCGCGGAGGTTGATTTCAGTATCGAATTTGCAAGGTAGATCAAAGTATACTTCCAGTGGGCGGAAACTAATCCCCCAAGAGCGGGAATCACATAAAACATATGAAGCCTGAAAACTCGCCACACCAGAACGTTTTCTGGCCTAACAAAATCCACCGAGAGAAACCATCCCTGTTGAAGCAACACCCTCAGCGACTCGCGAAACACAGCCATTTTGTCGCCTAAATTGCGCAACGCTAGTCCGACCGTCACGTACCTGAAGGTTCCGCTCCGAAAAGGAAGAAATTCTCCGACAGCCCTCACAAAGTCTACATCACAACGGCCCCTCGCCGCATGTTTTTTCCGGTTGGCTATACGCAGCATCGAGGGGCTCAGATCCAGGCCTACGACGTAACCACTCCACACGTTCAAGCGTGCCAGGTTGAAAGTCACCAATCCGGTGCCGCACGCTACGTCTAGAACCTTAGTTTTATTGGAAAAGACCATCTTGGCAAACATACGCCTCCGCCAAACCCAATCTAGCGAAAGCGTCATCAGATGAACAAGAACATCATACTCGTTCTCAACATCTGTGAAGATTGATGTTACAAACTTGGCTTTGTCCACGAATTTGGTAGGAATTTCGATCAGCGTCATGCGTTTCTGGACCTCCTACTGAAAGGAACGGCTAATTTGTGCAGTAAGCCTGCTAAATCGATGTTTGCACATGCACCACTTGGAGGAAGACAGAGTAATAGATGAGATAAGAAGGCGCGGTTCCGCCGCTTAAGACCGTCAACCAAGCAAGACTTCAGCTCGACGGTAGTGACGAGTCCTTACTGTAAAGACTCGAACAATTTTAGGCGCAAATGATTCTGGGCTATCTTGGTCTGCGGCGATAGCACATGCTAGTGCAATATGTCTTTGAAATTTTCTATCTTGCGCTTATTGCCGTGATTATTTCGTTCATAATTTTCTTCTACATCTTCAGTCGAAGGGCCCCAAAGAAACATGATACCGGTTTGAAGGAAGAACCAGCTGAGGCTGATGCCAGGCATGGGATGCATAGGAATGAACGTAACTGGTTGTACTTTCTCCTTGCGGTTGTCCTGTTGGGAAACCTTGTGACGCTGACTCCGTTGATTCCTTCCGCGAACTATGGGTTATGGACGCAGTCGACTCCAGTCATGACGATCACTATCCAAGTTGAGAATTATCATTTCATCATGCCAGAGCAACCAATCACTATCCCCGTCGGGAAGGTCGTTGAGTTTGTGGTGGTTTCTCATGACGTGACGTACGGGTTTGGCGTCTTCAGAAAGGATGGGACTATGGTTTTCCAAATGCAAGTCGTTCCAGAACCGTACAAGAACACTCTGAAGTGGATCTTCGACCAACCCGGTTTCTATGACGTTCGATCAACAGAATACAGTGGCCCACAAAACCCGTTGATGTACGTTTCAAACGCTATCCAAGTGGAGGGTGAAGTTTGAACGAGGATGAACGGAAAATCCTCACGCTAAGGTTCGTGGTCGTTTCTCTTGTTTTCCTGGGCCTTGGTGGGATAGAAGGCGCCATGATGCGTGGCAGGGTTGACAACCTCGATATTCCCTTGCTAGGGTTGGACCCGCAACATTTCTACGCTATGTTGACCGCGCACCCGTTCGTCTTGATTTATGGGTTCGCTTACATGGCGGTGATGGGGGCATTCTACTTCCTCGTTCCGTACGTGTTGGGTCGTGATATTTACAGCAAGAAGGCTGCGAACGCTTCATTTCTGCTAATGATCGTGGGCGTAATGACGGTTTGGACAACTACTTTCATCACGCATTATGCTCCGCTCTACACTCTCTATTGGCCGCTTCCCGTCGCGGTTGCAACCGTAGGGTGGAATCCCGTAAGCATTCTTCCGTTTGGAGTAGGTATGATCCTAATCTTCGCAGCCGTTTTAGCGTTCTTCTTCAATATGTTTGCAACAATCTTTCTCCCACTACGTCCGAAAGCTAGTTCTCAGCCCAAGCCGGCTTTCGTGGCCAAGGAATTGATTGTAACGGCTTTCAACATAGATAAGCTCAGAGCGAAGATTCGTCGGGTGCCGGACTACGCGAGCAAAGTCTTCACGTTTCCAGTATTCGTTGTGGGCGTATTCAGAGGCTGTGTTGACACAACAATCAATGCAGTGATTATGGGAGGGGTGGGCGTTCTGCTTTCAATCTACGGAATTGCCTATCTCCTCCCCTCAATGGCTCTCAATCCAACGCTGATCGATCCTCTGGTCTACAAGAACGTGTTTTGGTGGGGTTTGGACATGATAGCCGACGGGAACGTTCTGATGTTCACAGCTGCAACTTGGTACCTCATAGTTCCTTTGCTTCTGAATCGGAAGCTATACGGTGAGAACGTTGTTAGGTCAGTAATTCTCGCGGATCTCTTGGTCTCAATGGGAGTTTGGGGTCATCATATGATGGCTGATACGCCTCAACCCCTTGGCCTTCTCGTTGAGGGTCAAATTGTAACATGGGGGGAACTAGTTACAATGGGGTTGACAATATTCGCGGTGCTAATGACGCTGTGGTTGGCGAGACCGGTCAAGTACACGGCTCCGCTGAAGTATGTTCTTGTCTCCATCATGGGTTACGGTATCGGTGGCACAGCTGGGATAATACAGGCGAATTATGCTGTCAACCGTTACTTCCACAACACTCAATGGATCGTGGGAATTCACGCACATGTACAACTCCTAATCGGCTTGGGACTCACGATCTTTGCAGCCATCTACGCATTGTTCCCGATGCTCACCGGCAAGCAACTTAGCGAACGCCTCGCTGACGCTCAACTCGTTCTATGGACGGTTGGTGGTTTGGTGATGGGGCTCAGCATGGGGCTCGCCGGAGTAGCAGGCATGTTGAGGCGCATGGTCTACATCAACGGACTAGGACCGTTCCAACCATACATGGATGCGGCCCTAGTCGGGACAGTTATCCTAGCGTCAGGTTACGCGGTCTTCTTAGTGAACATCATACGAACAGTAGGCTTCAAGGCCCTCCTCAGCATCTTCTATGTGCCTCACAAACCATCGATGACAGTTCAAACTGTCAGTGAAGCAAGCTCAAGGGCATAGGGAAGAATGAGGCTGACATTTCCAGCATCAAGTGCTTTCTTTGCAGCTGTGACAACTGGGCCATCCGTCGTATCACAATGCGGTGGTATCTCTTGACTAAGCCTCATAAGATACGTCACTGTCTCGGTTCAGCAAAAAAAAGTAGGCTATCCGCTATCATTTGGGGAGCGCTCGCAAACTACTCTTATGGCATACCGAGTATTGTCTCTCGCCTTCTGAAGCCGCATCGTCGCCTGCGGCTTGCTGTTTAGCGC
>JBAVCK010000151.1:0-4633 GCA_049586635.1 Bathyarchaeia archaeon | reverse complement strand
GAACTGCTTAGTCGTATAAAACTATCCGGTCAACTACTACTTGCGCCCATCCCTGCCGCTCTGAGCGTCAAAGAATCTGATACCTTCAGGGCTGTCACCAGGAGGAAGACGACAAGCACCACTTGCCCTACGGCCAGGGCGGTAACTTCGCTGAAATTGGTGAACGTTTGGAATACGCCCCCGTAAGTGGAAGCTCCCATATCGAGCGCTGTGAAATAATAGTTGAAGAACCAGTGCAGCAAGATAGGCGCGTAGGCACCGTACGCAACATAGACCACCCCAAACACCACACCCGCCATGAAAGCAGTCGTTACTTTGCCAACTTCCCAGCCGCCTCCGAATAGGAGGTGAGCTGTACCAAACGCAAAACCGGTTACTAGAATCAACGCCCACTCGAGCGGGCTTATACCACGCCAGAAACCATCCGTGCTTACGTTTCTATAGCCGAGTTTCAGCTTGGCACGGTCGGGGCTGAGCATTGCAAGTAGAAACAATTTTGCCTTGTTTAGTGGGCCTGCAAGTTTCGGGTCAGAGCGAAATAGAAACAAGAGGGCGATTCCGAGAGGGATACCGATTGAGGTTATGCGGAAGGCAAACTCCTCACGGAGCGGAGCGAAGGCAAGTTCTAACAGTATGAGGTACGGGCTCGTGGCTGGAGGGAAGTTTAGGCTACCGGTCTGAACTCCCTGAGTTGCTTGAAACTCGTCGATCAGGACTGTGGCGTATAGGAGACCGCAAGCGATTAGGGGCATGATGAAGAGGAAGTTCATTTTCGCAACTGAAACCGACTTCGAGAGAACATCCCTGACAGCCTTAACAAAGCCACCACGACTAAGCCAAGCAAAAATGAAACAGGCCGCGAAAAACGCCCAGATTCCAGCGAACAAAACGCCCAAGTTAACGCCCACTGGCACGGGGATCGTTATCACCATGAATACGTCGATGGGGATTTGATGGATTTGTCGGGCCGCAACAGTTAGGCCATCTGTTGTGGAGAAGAACAGGATTGGGCCAATTGTCATGGAGATCATGTAACTGAGCGTGGAGAAAACTGCAAGGATCAATGCAAGGGCCTTGCCGATATTCTGGACTGCCTGAAGGCGTTTGTTTGATGACATGCATGTCCGCCGTTGACTTGTTTCAGCGTGGGAACGAGCCGCGATACTTAATCAACGTAATGGTGTTGACATGCAAATTCATCCATGCGGGGATGCTCGGCAACCATAGTGTGAGCCGATTAGGGCTAGAGATTCGCCTTGAGCTCGTCCACCTTATCGGTGCGCTCCCAAGTGAATTCAGGATCGTCGCGGCCGAAATGGCCGTAGACAGCTGTTTTTCTGTATATGGGGCGGCGTAATTTCAGATGTTCAATTATCCCTTTGGGGGTCATATCGAAGACCTTCTTCACAGCCTCCGTAATCCTCTCATCCGGTACCTTTCCGGTTCCGTAGGTGTTGACCATGATTGAAACCGGTTTTGAGACACCGATGGCGTAGGCGATTTGAATGTCGCACTTCTCGGCCAGCCCTGCGGCAACGATGTTCTTTGCAATGTACCTAGCCATGTAGCTTCCAGACCGGTCAACTTTGGTCGGGTCTTTTCCGGAATAGCATCCGCCACCGTGGCTACCGATTCCGCCGTAGGTGTCCACGATTATTTTCCTACCAGTTAGCCCGGTGTCTGCGAGGGTCCCGCCGATTGTAAAGCGGCCTGTTTCGTTGATGAAGAATTTCGTGTTCTCGTCAAGCATATTCTTCGGTATGACTGCTCTGATTACCTTCTCGATAATGTCTTTTCTCAGTTGTTCCCTACTCACATGATCGTCATGTTGGGCTGCTATGACGACGGCTTCCACCCTCTTCGGCTTGTCATTCTCGTACTCTACGGTGACCTGCGATTTGCCATCCGGTCGCAGGTAGGTGAGCAGTTTCTGTTTTCTGACCTCGGCCAGCTTCCTCACGAGCTTGTGGGCGAGCATGATGGGTAAGGGCATGAGCTCCGGCGTTTCATTTGTAGCGTGTCCGAACATCATGCCTTGGTCGCCAGCCCCAATATCCTCCTTGTCAACACCCATCGCGATGTCCGGGGATTGCTCTTCTATGGCGACCAGAACTCCGCAGGCCTCCCAGTCGAGGCCAACTTTAGCGTTGTCGAAGCCAATATCCTTCAGAACGTTTCGAACAATTTGATTCATGGGCACGTACGCATTGGTGGATATTTGCCCCGTGACAATTACCGTGCCTTTCATAATCAAAGTCTCAATATCGACACGGGACTTCGGATCCTTCTCGAGAATTGCATCGAGTATGGAATCCGATATTTGGTCTGCAACTTTGTCTGGATGGCCTTCAGTAACGCTTTCCGAGGTAAACAGAAATGACCTTGGCCTCTGACTCATAGCAACTGCCACATTCGCAGACGACGCGCCAACGCTTCGAATTTTGCTCAATGGCGATTCTCCGGTAAGTTATTTGCGGAAGTCCGATATTCCTATAATATAAGTCTAGGACAGAAAGTATTCTCATAAGAATAACCTTCGGAAACGGGTATGAAGAGCATGTTGCCGGGCCTCGAAGAGATTGGCAGGCGGCGAAGACTACTCGCGATCAGCCAGAAGAAACTCGCTAGCCTCGCCGGCGTAAGCCAATCCATGATCGCCAAGGTCGAAAGCAAACGAATCAGCCCCTCCTACCTCAAGACGAAAGCAATCTTCGATACCCTAGAAGGATTGGAACGTAGAAATCAGTTCAAAGCCAAAGACGTCAGCCATGGAAAAGTGGTCGGCGTCCACGTGCATGATGCCGTGTCGAAAGGCGTCCGCATAATGCGTGAGACGGGCTTCTCCCAACTCCCAGTCTTTAACGATAATCAGGTTGTGGGCAGCCTGACGGAGAAGATCATCCTCGAGAAGTTGGTTTCAGCACCGAAACCAGATGAAGTGTCCAAGCAGCCGATTGAGAAGATCATGGATGAGGCCTTTCCGAGCGTAAATGAGGAGACACCGCTGTCGATGGTTTCCACCCTGCTGCAGTACGCGCCAGCGGTCTTAGTCACGAAGCGAGGCCATGTCCAAGGAATAATTACTAAGGCCGACCTGTTGAAGGTCGTTGGCGCCTAGCTTACCTTTTTTCCTTTTGCGGCCGCAACGATTGTTATGATATCACGGTCTTTCAACTTGTAATCGGCTGGCACCCGAATCTTCGTTCGCGCGTCAACCGCGTAGATCATTGTCTTCGCCAGTTCGGTATGGATTTGGGCGGCCAAGTCGGTGACTGAGGCGTTGTACGGAACGAGGAACACATCGGGGAGCACGTTCCCCTTCTTGTCCGATAATTTCTCCGTATCCTCGACAGGGTAGACCGCGTTCATGCCCATTAATTTGAAGACGCAGGTGTTCAGTGCGAACTGCACACCAGTCTGAATCCATTTTGAGAAAACACGCTGCTCAACGTAAGTTAATGCCTCCCTCTGCTCAGCCGTCAGCTTCTCCCTATCCTTCACCCGGAACGCTTCCTCACCGGGAACATACTCAACGTATCCCTTCTGTTCAGCGCGACGCAGAGCTAATTCTGCGTCAGCGGAGGCGGGCAATACGAAAGCCTGGCCGAATTCCTTTACAAGTTTCTCGTAATTCTTATCCGCGGGTGCAAGGTCCATCTTGTTTGCGATTATGAGGGTTGGTTTTGAGAACTGCCTAAGGCTTTTCGCAAAGTTCCAAACGTCTTCATGCTTCCATCGCCCAAGGCCCTTGTCCACAAGTGCGTTGGCCTCCAGGGCTTTCGCGATATGTTCGCCTGTAATTTTCAACCCCGCGAGATCTTGCGTGAGGAGCCTGTCAACGGACGAACCTTTCTTGGGATGCTTTCCAAGTTTTTTGATGGTCTTCTCGATGATTTTGGCGAACCAGCGAACAAGCTCTTCCTCAATGTCGTAGACATCGGCCACTGGGTTCCCCATACCCGGCTTCGTGAGTTTGCCTTCGGCATCGACGCTTCCTGACGCGTCGGCAATGTGGATGAGTGCATCTGCCTGGGACGCGACGCTTAGGAACTGGCTGCCGAGGCCTTTGCCCATCCATGACCCTTTGATTAGGCCGGGCAAGTCGATGAGCTGTATGGGAATAAAGCGGGCGCCGTCTATGCAGGTGGAATTCTTAGGGTTGTCTTTCACGCCGAGTTCTCTGCAGACGCATATTGTCTTAACGTATGCCTGTCCGATGTTCGGCTGCTTGGTCGTGAATGGGTAGGTTGAGACGGGAGCGCTCAGTAAGGTTGCGGCGTTGAAGAACGTCGTCTTACCTGCGTTCGTTTTCCCAATGAGCCCGATCTTCAGCAAGGACGTTCTGTTAGAGTTCTTGCATGGAGGTATTACTACTTGACGGGCTTCGCGTATCGGTCGGAAGTAGCCAAAATCCATATAGCGACTGCCTATGCTGACTGGGCTGGGGCCGCCCTGTCGGTTCCGATGTGGGGCCGTAGACACAGTGACCACGTGGGAGTGACGGACTCTAGCCAGGGATGACGACAGGGACACGTTCCCGCCAAGGGCTCCAGAAGACCAAACCTTAACGGGTTTGCGGACCTGAACGGAATGACGAACTTCAGGAGCGAAGAAACCCGTAGACATGACGGCA
>JBAVCK010000150.1:0-3478 GCA_049586635.1 Bathyarchaeia archaeon | reverse complement strand
GGCGAGTACGTCAACGAAGCTCAAACCTACTATAGGGTCACCGCCGACGCCTAGGCAGGTGGACTGTCCGAGGCCAGCGTTGGTTAGGCTTGCGGCAATCTCGTAAGTTAGTGTTCCACTTCTCGATACCAGTCCGACCTTGCCGGGTTTGAATATGTGGCCCGGCATTATGCCAAGCTTGCATTGGCCTGGGGTTATGATGCCAGGTGTGTTAGGGCCGATAATTGTGGTCCCCTTTAGCTTGGCAACTTCCATCATCTGAATTTCATCCTTAACGGGAATCCCCTCTGTAATCACTATAACCGGGTTAAGGCCAGCAGCGATGGCTTCGAGAGCTGCATCCTTGGCACCAGGTGCCGGGACGAAAATGATAGACGCGGTGGCCTTGTACTTATCAACCGCTTCCTGCACCGTGTCGAAGACCGGGATCCCGTGCACCTCCGTCCCGCCCTTGCCGGGGGTTGTTCCTGCAACTATCTTTGTTCCATATTCAAGCATCAGCTGGGAGTGAAACTTTCCCTGCGAACCAGTAATGCCCTGAACGATCGCCTTGGTTTTTTTCCCAATCAGGATCGGCATGCTACTGCGCCTCCATGACCAGTTCCACAGCTTTCGCAGCCGCTTCTTCCATGCTGTTCAACGACGGAATGTTGGCCGCCGAAAGTATCTTTTGCCCCTCTTTCTCGTTCGTGCCTACGAGGCGGATAACCATGGGTTTAGTTATGCCCATTTTCTTCTGAATATCGAGAATGGCTCTCGCGACGTCATCGCACCTTGTTATGCCGCCCATTATGTTGATTAGCAGAACTTTCACCTTCGGATTCGCGAGGACGATCTCGAGCGCGGCAGCGATTCTTTCTTCGCTTGCACCGCCGCCCACGTCACAGAAGTTGGCTGGCTTCCCTTTGTAGTCCAATATCATGTCCAACGTGGCCATAACGAGGCCCGCGCCGTTACCGATTATTCCGACGTCACCATCGAGTTCGACGTAGGCCAGGCCCTTCTCCCGCGCCCTAACCTCGAGCGGTGTCATATCGGGTTCGAAGCTCTTCATTCGTTCCAGAAATTTCGGATGCCTGAAGAGCGCATTATCATCCAATAGGATTCTGAGGTCAGCGGCGATCAGCTCCCCTGACTCTGTTTCAATTAGGGGATTAGATTCGATTAGTTCAGCGTCGTAATCAAGCATGATTTGAAAGAGTTTGTTGATGACTGAGGCCACCTGACCCATTTGCTTTCCGGAGTACCCTATCCCTTTCGCAATGGCTCTGCTCTCAAAGTCTTGCAACCCTATCAACGGGTCAAGCTTGTGCCGGATGATCCTATCCGGATGCTGGTCAGCGACCTGTTCAATGTCCACGCCGCCATCGGTCGAGCAGAGAACCGTATAGCAACGCGAAGTCCGGTCAACGACTATGCTGACATACCGCTCGTGCTTGCTGGCCAATTTCTGTTCGACGAGAACCTTAGCAACTTTTTCACCCTTGACCGACATCGAAAGAATTGCTCTCGCAACCTCCTCAGCCTCCTCGGGGCTTGAGGCTGGTTTGATTCCTCCCGCCTTTCCGCGTCCGGCAACCAGAACCTGCGCTTTAACCATCGAGGGTTGCCCGAGTTTCAAGTAAGCGTCCTTTGCTTCTTGAGGGGTTGAGGCCACCAACCCCTTCGGAACGGGAACGCCGTACTGTTGCGCAATCTCCTTCGCTTCATATTCGAAGAGCTTCAATCGAATCTTCGTCCGCTGACTTTGTAAGTGCGAGCCCTAGACTGTTCGGGTTCCGTAATAAAATACCGCTTGAACTATCAATGCCGATACTGCATATTCGGTAATGTGTAAAGCCGACAACATATAGATGCCCAATCCGGCAGTTAGAAGGATCATTTTCCAATGAATGCTAGCGAGTTGCGAACCGGCAATAAAGCTGGCCTGATGCAAGGAAAGCTCTGCTTGGTAACGGGAGCTAACAGTGGTATTGGGAAATCAACTGCGCTCGGACTTGCTGAAATGGGAGCAACGGTCGTGCTTGCTTGCAGAGACGCTGAACGCGGCGAAGCAGCTAAACGAGACATCATCAAAGGATCCAACAACCAAGATGTGAGCCTAGCTTTAGTGGATCTGGCAAACCTCGACTCTGTCCACTCATTTGCGAATGATTTCCAACATAAATTCTCGCGCCTCGATGTTCTCGTGAACAATGCGGGCATCTATTCGAGTAAACGAGTTGTCACGGTGGACGGGTTCGAATCCACATTCGCGATCAACCACCTAGCCCATTTCCTTCTGACTAATCTACTGCTGGAGTTACTGAAGGCTAGCGCACCGTCAAGAATCGTGAACGTCAGCTCAGAAGCGCAAAGCAGGGGGCATATCAACTTCAGTGACCTGCAGGGCCAGCGTAAGTATAGAGGATGGAAGTCATATCCGCAATCCAAGCTTGCAAACGTCCTTTTCACATATGAATTGGCTAGGCGATTGAAAGGAACTGGAGTTACAGTGAATTGTGTTCACCCGGGAACTGTGAGAACGAACTTTGGTCGGAAAAATGGAGGATTGATGGGTGTGGCTGTGAAAGCGTTCGCCCCTTTTATGCTAAGCCCGGAGGAGGGTGCAAAGACGGTGATCTGGTTGGCTTCTTCTTCTGAACTTGAGCACGTCACCGGTAAGTACTTTGCAAAACAATCAGAGATGAAGTCGTCAAGAGAGTCTTACGATTTGGAAGTTGCAAGGCAGTTATGGGGAGTCAGTAGTGAACTCGTCGGGCTAGCTCACCCGTGAAGGATTTTCCAGATTTGGAGAACTATTCACAGTTTTCAGTTGCGCTCTTGTTGACAATATCTTCAAATAGTTTGTAAGACCTCGTGCTGGGCGATGACGCTGGCATCGCGAACGCGAAGCTAGCCGACGATGTGTGGGACCAAGATAAAGTTGAAAGTGAATGGTAAAGACAATCCTGGACGCATTTTGCGTGAAGTCCGGCATCCTCTGTCGAAGATGTGAGGAAAAGGTCGAGAAAGGTCAGGTCACGGAGCTAGACCTTAAGGTAATCCAGCGATTTGTGGAGCTGGAGAAGGATAATCCAATTCTTCAGGACGTTACTTTTCATCGGGCTGTTGAAGCTGACGGTGTGATGGCCGTTCTTGTGGATAAGAAGGATATGCCGAAGCTACTGGGCGGCGGGGCTAAGATCGTCAAAGACCTCGGGGAGACCTTTGGCAAGCGTGTAAAGCTCATAAGCTACGGAGGAGACGACCGCGAGTTCTTGGAAGACCTCTTCAGCCCACTCTCAATCCTAACGATAAACACCGTCTGGATCCCGGATGGGAGCACAGAAACGAAGGTCATACTGACTGGGAGGCAGCCGTGGAACATGCCGGTTGACCTTGATAAGATCCGCAAAATTGCCCAAGAGCTCAAGGGCATGACGCTAAGGGTTGAGTTCGAGCGCTTCTAACCCTCACACGCCGAGCTCATACATCC
>JBAVCK010000149.1:0-1777 GCA_049586635.1 Bathyarchaeia archaeon | reverse complement strand
TCCTAGGGTTTGTTCTATCTTTTTCCAGTGGCTTCCTTGCCAGTAAACTTTGGCGCACTTGGGATTAGTGCAGGCCCAAAAACTCTGGTACACTTTAAAAGTTGCTGGAGGCACCGACGTTTTCACTTCTTCCCTTGAAGCTTCCTTCAACGGAGACCCGCACAGCGGGCATCTTGAAATTGTCGTGTCGATTTCGAGCCTCAGGTTGTAGCGTTCTGCGAGGTTTGCCAATCGCTCTGGCTCTGTGCGCCCCTGTACTAGCGAGGTCTCGATGCCCTTCACGGCTGCGGTTCTGTAGAGTTCTTCATCAGAAGTCAGCAGGATGAGGGAATCATGTTTGGCGATGGAGAGTAAGTCTTTGTCGGAGGTGTCGTTTAGGTAGACCGTTTCGTAGCCGAGCATGCGAAGCCACCTCGCCAACTTTCCCAGCATTCCATCTAGGAGGAAGCCCATGCCCTATCGCTCTTGGTAACCTTGCCCACGGGGTCCCCTACGATCCTTCCCCTCTCAGCAACCAGCGTTCCGTTTACAATCGTGTAGGCCGCCATCCCGACGCACCGGTAGTCCTTGAATGGGGAGTATTTCGCTTTGCTCTCAAAACTCTCTGGGGCAATACGTGTCTTGGCCTTTGAGTCAACTAGCACGATATCTGCATCGTAACCTTCCTTGAGTTCACCCTTTTTTGGCAAGCGGAAGAGTTTAGCCGGAAGTGTGGCCGTAGCGTCGACGAGCCTTCGCAACGAGAGTTTTCCTTGTGAAACCTGCGTGAACATTACTCGGAGCGATGTTTCCAGGCCGGGTACTCCCGAGGCTGCGTCCCAGGCGTTATTCTTCGTCTTCTCTTCCAGCGTGTGCGGGGCGTGGTCACTAGCGAGTATGTCCACCTTCCCTTTCGCGAACAACCTCCATAGGCCATTCCTGTTTGCCTCGCTTCTAATCGGGGGGACACAAATCGCTAGAGTCTTCTGCTTTCGGAAGACTGTTTGATTTAGGAGTAGGTGGTGGGCGGAGGCTTCGCATGTTGCGTTCGGTGCCACTCGGACGAGGTTCACGGCTTCCGGAACGGTGATGTGACAGATATGAAGTCGCAGTCCCAGCTTGCTGCCGAGGCCTAGAATCTTGCGGACTGCATAAACTTCGATTTCTGGCGCATGTGCTCTGAGAAAGTCTCGGATAGATGTCTTCCCTCGGCGTATGCTCTCCTGCTGAGACTTTCTGATGCGGTCCCCGTCTTCCGCGTGGACGGTGACGATAGCCCCAGCCTGTTTCGCAGCTTGAAGCGCATTCATCAAATCGGTTTGGTTGCTCGAGTCAAACGTTACGAGTGCCTTGTTTAGGTATAATTTGAAAGCGATTGCGCCCTGCTCAACCATCCCTTTCATTTCGTTCGGGTCATCAACTAGCGATCCTTGGAAGGCTACGTTTGAGTACAGCCCCCCTTCCGCCTTTGCCATCTTATCAGCCAAATTGACGGGGCTCACCGTCGGGGGGCGGGAATTCGGCATGTCAAATACTGTCGTGAACCCTCCGACCGCAGCTGCGCGGGTCCCTGTCTCAAACGTCTCCTTGTAAGCGAATTCCAAATCGCGAAGGTGAACGTGTGCATCTATCATTCCGGGCAGGGCGATTAAGCGGCTGGCATCTATTTTCTGGTCGGGAGTAGAAGTTGGTCGAATCTTCGATATGCTCTTGATCACGCCATCCTCCACGAATATGTAAGCGTGAGTTAGTTCCTCGCCGACTAGAATCTGGGCTGATTCTATGAGTAATGATGGCA
>JBAVCK010000148.1:0-3793 GCA_049586635.1 Bathyarchaeia archaeon | reverse complement strand
GCTCTATCTTAAGTGACCGGGCGAATGCGTCAGTCCTGTAATAGAAAGCTGAATTGTCTGCCTCCTCTATGATGCGGGACAAAATCATCTGAATTTCGGAAAGGCGCATTGATGATAGAGTCGGAGTACGTTGGACCATTCTCTGAACCACCCCTCCGTCCCATAGCCGGCCAAGCCAGATTGGGCCACCGATTTCAACTTGCGTTCCGCAACATTTGCACACCATCTCAATTGAGCCCAACGAGTCGGCTGAATTACGCATCAGACATTTCGGGCAATATTCCAGGAAACCCAACTGTTTCGCCGACTGATTCGCGAAAGCCTTTCCCTTCCTCAATGCCGCGTAGATTCGGGCGTAGTGGTCAGAAGCGTGTGCAAACACAACCTCAACGCCTAGTTCTAGTCTACCTGCGATTGCCCCCAAGCAGCCTGCTATGATTCTGACAGCCATCTCTTTCTCAAATTCCGTTCGAATTGTCCTCGCACCGTATTTGCGAAAGCATGCCGCAGGCCTCGCACCCGTGAGCGGCCCCATATCAGTCGCGGTAGCCGCGAGAATGCCACCGTCCGCGATCGCCCGTAAGGCGGATTCCAAATACGGAGCAGGGGAGCCGAAGGGATCTAGGTCCACAAGGTCAAACCTTTCCTGCATGTGCTCGAGCAGCAACAAGTTCGCGTCCGATTCAACAACGGCCACTGCCTTCTCCAAACTGTTGAGCCGGATTGTTCGCTTCGCCGCCTCCACTGCTTCCGGGCTCTTGTCGGCCGCAACAACGCGCGCTACGTTGGGAGCCTCCAACATGTAGCGTACCGCCCGAACGCCCGACCCTGTCATAGCGTCACAGACGCAAAGCCGCTTACCCTCGGGAAAGAACGACGCCGAAAACAGAACCGCAAAGTCTCGGCCTAGGTTCATTCTCGGGTTGTAGAACACCCCCCGCGGGATGAGGGGTAACCTTGCCCTTCCTTCGCTATGTTCGCTCGGTGTGCCAGTCCTTTGGTGAGCCTGTAAGGCCGATTTCAATCTACATCTGGCTCTCAATTCTTTCTGTTATCGACTTTGCCAATTCGTTGCGATTGCTCGGCGTTACTTCATGAATTTGGTATGCGGGGTTCGATTTGATTGATGCGACTAGGTAATGTGAGGCGCGTTTGTGGATCGTCCCCACGAAGTGTTTTGGTGTCGCCAACGCCATCTCAACGGCAAGGATGAAGGGCATGGAATGCAATTCCATCGGACCGAGCTCGTCAACCAATATCACGTCGGCGTCCTCGATCGCATGTTTGATTGCTGATACGGCAACTCGCTGAATGTCCACCAAGTTCACGCGGTACTTACCCACAGTTGGGCCATCTCTCTGAGAAACGTGGGCAAGAATGCCGATTTCGTGGGTTAGTATATCCTCAAGGTTGAAACCGACTCGGACACTCCCCTCGCGAATCTCGCCCGATATGACTCCCCCCACTTTCCTTCCATGTGCAGCTAGGGTTTCGGAAATCTTCTTGATGGTAGTGGTTTTCCCGCACCCAGGTTCGCCAGTCAAAAAGATTCGAGAGGGCGGCATGGCGCTAGCAGAGAAGGTCGTAGCTTTTAACTCCTAAAGTCTCTGTTACCGTAGGTCGATTGTATGGCAGAGCTCATCGCGGGTGTGGATGATGCTGGGCGCGGCCCAATCATAGGGCCGCTCGTGGTCGCAGGAGTATTGTTGGGGGAAAATCGCGACCGCGAATTATTGACGATGGGCGTCAAAGATTCAAAGTTGCTGAGCCCTGAAGTACGTGTCCAGCTAGCCCCAAGAATTAGGGCGTTAGCCACGAAGGTTAGCGTCGCAGAAGTCCAACCCAAGGAGATCGACGACGTCGTGTTGCACGGCGGGAAGTTGAGGAAACTGAACTTCTTGGAAGCCCAGTTGATGGCTCAAGTGATAAGCGAGCTATCCCCGAAGGAAGCATATGTTGACGCCTCAGACGTTAACGAACAACGGTATGGAGAAACAATTCGGGAATTCCTGCCCGCAGCCTTACGCGGCATCAAACTGGTATCAGAGCACCACGCGGATAGGACCTATCCTGTAGTCTCGGCGGCCAGCATCATTGCGAAAGTGAGGAGGGACGAGGCGGTTGAGGCTTTGCGAGGTGAATACGGGAATTTCGGGTCCGGCTACATAACCGATGAGAGGACGATGACCTTCCTCAGAGAGTGGAGGCGGACTCACGCTGAGTATCCTCCAATCGTTCGTCTTTCTTGGAAGACCATAAAGGAGATTGAGCGCGACTTAGGTCAGTCACGGCTTGGGGCGTAATCAAACAGTTCCTTTGGAATTCCGAAACCGATGACAATGAGGCTATGGAATTTTCGAAGCAGGTCCGTGACCTGCGACCTGTACAGGAAAGTAGCCTCTTGATCCTTGTACATCTGGTAATACTCTAGGTTAGTAAGGCCCAGGATCTTCTTGACCGTAAATTCCTCAAGACGTTCGCCTGAAATTGTGTAAATCGACCTGCCCAACTCCATTCTTCTGAGGACAATAATCGGGAGTTTCACGTGGTCTTGGTATTCGGCTGGAACAATCTTCGCTAGTTCCTCGAGGTCGGATTTCTTTAGTATGATGTCCGTACCGTCAGTGGCCTCGACGGTTGGGTCGTTCTCCTTCAGGAGTTCGCTTAATCTGCGCCTTTGCTTTGGGAGGTGCGTGTTCAGTTTTCGAATCTCATGGCCGAGAACAGCATCCATGGCCCGTTCCAATGTGCCCTTCGAATTGAACAATGAGGTCATGCCCGACTGGCCAAGACCATAGCGTGGTCTTTCTCGTAGGGTTCCAAACGAACGGTCTGAAGGATGTCAAAATGCCTTGCGCGAAGTATTCCAGTTTCCTGTTTGAAAACATCAGCGGGCTCCATTGTTACATCGACGCTTCTCGACTTTATCGCAATCAACGCTGACCCTTGGGGTTTCAAAAATAGATCAGCGTTGTCGGCTAATATTTTCGCCTGCTCCGGTTGAGCTACATCGGAATAAATCACATCTACTCGATCCACCAATGGCTTGTATCTCTCTGGTAAACGCGCGTCTGCGAGGATCGGGTAAACATTGGAGCGCTGATGACACACCGTGTCGATGAGTTCCCGCATGCTTCTTTGCGCGAATTCTACACAATACACTCGGCCGCGTTCTTCCACAATGTCACTGACATGGCTTGCTGTCGTGCCCGAAGCGGACCCTAAGTACAGCACGGCTTTACCTGGCTGAATGGGGAGGGAGTTAATGTCGCGAAGAATAGCAGCAGCCAGTTTGCTCCTATAAGCGTCCCATGTTCTGAACTCGGTGCCCTTGCTCTTGACGAGCAGTTCACCGTAGACGCTGACGCCCGGCGCTAAGTTCTTCGTTGCAAGGCGCCTGCTCCCGTCTTCGAGGGTTACCCAATAGACCCCCTCGAAAGGGTCATACGGCCTAACGTTTGCGGCCAAACTCTCTCTTCTTCGATGGAATAGGCGTCTTGTACCTTTCCTTTATCTCGTTGACTTTCCTGTCGACGTCATCCCTCAATTTCTGGCCTAGGAATTCACCGCCGAAGGCATCAATCCTGGCGGCGATACTTAGCTTTCCTGATAGGGCTCTAGCGATTTTTCCTCTCTGCCAGCGGGGAGATTGATGAATCGCGGTGTGCTGAAATATTACACCATGTTTGGGCGGCCTGGCGCCTGTCTTCAAGGAGCGGAAAAGTGCTTTCTCAGCACCGAGTACCTGCAGAGTGCTTGCGGGCATCTTGGCTAAATTGTCGAGGCTCCCAGC
>JBAVCK010000147.1:0-2180 GCA_049586635.1 Bathyarchaeia archaeon | reverse complement strand
GTGCCGAGTGTCATATTGCCTATCGATAGAAAAAAGAAGGAAGATTAACCAGGTATCAAAAGACAATTCTGCGTTATTAGAAACAAAGATCAGGCAAGTAAGGGCATAGCAAGAAGATCTGGTGCGGAATTGTCTGGGCTCGACGTTGTACTCCCTGTGTCACCAAAAGATAGGAAACCATCGCATTTCGACCTTTACGGCCAATCCGTATTGCGAGATATCATGAGTTGTCTAACAAACGCAAACTCACTTTTGATGGCTCTCAGGGAGTTCTCAGGTTCTGCCGTTTTGCTTTCGCTCGTTTAAGGGACTTGTCAGAGATCGCATTCAACGAGACTCTCAACGAAATCACAAGATAAACAGCCAATTGTTCTTGAAAATGTTGGAGAATGAATCGTGGTCTTTTCCGGGGTGCGCACCATAGACTCACACGCACGACTCGTTGGAACTCTGGCCATAACAGCAGACTTTCTTGAAGGTCCTGTGATTGCTGCTTTTCGACGCTCTCTAGTCTCGTCTCCTAGTGAATCCCCATAGCTGGTCCTTTATGTGAAGAGCAGCGCCCAATGCTGCCCGGACAGTTTCCAATGGAATATCTCGTCCATGAACGATCATGTTCCGTACCTGTGTAATGTCAAGAAAGCCGGGTACAAGAGACTTGGACACCACTCCCTTTGCTGCCAAAGTCTGAATGAGTTCTCTTGCCCCTGCTGTGGCCCGAACATCGATTTGGTTAACAAGGGCTATCCGTCGTAGGAGCTTTTCAAGTTCGATGTAGGCGTCAATAAAAGCAAGCTTCGCTGTCCCTGCTCTACTGACCTCTCTGTTAGCCCTTTTTTCTATGGAAGCTGCTAACTGAGGCTGCTCGGACTTAAGTCGATACTGAGATGCGATCAGACTCCGCAGCGCGTTCATTGTGTGATACACAATGAAAGAGGCGATGACTCCGAGTACACTCGCGATCACTGAAAAGACAGGGAATACTCCATTTGTAGTAACGCCAAGTTGAGGTATGGTGATACTGAAAACCTGAGGACCGTAAGCAAACGCCAAAAGAATGGCTACAAAGCCTATCCCGAAAATAATCCAACTAACCGCATAGACCGCGATGGCCACGTTCCACACAAAAGTTGATCTTGACAGTGCCGCAACAGTGGTTAGAACCGCCGCGACTACGAAGACCAACAGGATAACGACGATAACATCGACCAGTACTTGAAACAAATCCACTGACAATTTTGCACCGGCCAGAAAACTCAGAGCCGCAGCTAGAAGTCCCAGTAGGGTGGCGATAGGAGCTAAGACATCTCTGGGCTGCATGTCTGGAATTAGTTGCCGTTCTGAAGCCAATCAGCTACATCCTGGATCGTAAGGATAGCTCTACGCGTGAATAATATATCTTCGATAGAGAACCCAAATTCAAGCGATGCTACAATTAGACCAACCCCGACAACAAGAAAAAACCACTCAACCGCTGCTCAATCGTTTGTCGTAGACATGGATCCTTCCTTCTCTGGGGGAGGTGCGCACCATGAATACCACACACAAAAAACTAGAAACCAATCGACACGAGCTTTTCCTTGAAAACCGTCAGTTGAAGTTGGAACCGAAGGACATTCAAACCTCCAAGCCACTGGGATATCTTGAGGAATCTGACAATTGGGAAAAAATACAGCTGGGCCTCAAAAGTCTCCAGCTCAAAGCAAAGAAGCGGACGACGTCAAGCTTGTTGAACTCTATACGACAGCGGGCGTGTACTACGCCACAGTCCTAATTGCCGTCGCGTTTGGACAACTTTCCATATTGACATTGTTACAAGGAAAACTCCCTGTTGTATGCAAAACATTTCCTGAAGTACTGATTTCCTTTTTGGTGGAATTTGCTGCTCCACCTGCATTCCTCCTGCTTCTAGTGTATGGAGGTATTGTTTTTGCAGGGTTGTACTTCGGTGCTAATTTCGTGAAATTCTCCAGGCTCTTGGATAATGTCATCTTTAGTTCAGGTGATCGCACAGTCGAGAGAATGGCTTCTGAAATAGGCCGCTCTGGTTTGCGGTCGGCGCTGGCAAAGTACGGATGGTTCGTTCTGTCTATTTACGTTCTCATGTCGATTCTGGTCCTATTTGCCGCGGTTGCTCTTTAGCCGGATTTCTGGTGGTAGTGCTCTGCTTGGTGCGGGCC
>JBAVCK010000146.1:0-10004 GCA_049586635.1 Bathyarchaeia archaeon | reverse complement strand
TTTCTCTGTTATTCGGTTCCTTACCTCGGCCACCTTCAATGGGATTGCCTTTAATGCAATCGTTGGGTTTGGTTATGAAGGACACGATCTGGCGGAATTGAAGAGTTGGGCATTCGGGAGAGGATTTCTAAACTTACGGTGTCGGTCCTTCCCGATTTCTATTTTGACAGGATAATTCTGGTCCCTTCTGTTCGTAGCCTGTTCCGGCAGATTGAGTTGAAGGCGGCGTCAGGAGGGGGCAACCTACGTGGTTTAGCTCAAACAGAGGTCAAGGGAGGTAACGCGACAAACCTTGCGTATGCGTTATCATCCCTCTCCGCAAGAACAAACCTGTACTGTGTTGGGAGTTCGCTTACACGGGCTGCACTTTCAACGCCTCCAGCAGGTTGCAAGGTGAGGATAATAGACGGCCGGCCAGGCTATACGATGGCCCTTGAATTCCCCTTCAAAGGGAAACCTGTTAACGTCATGTTGAGCGATGTCGGTGACATTTCGCGTTTCGACGGCAGGCAACTCGCCCGACACGACCTAATGGCCCTGAAGAAATCTGATTGCGTCGCTCTCGTGAACTGGTCTTCCAATGCGAAAGGAAACGAGCTCGCGCGGAGGGTCTTCGGTCTGAGGGGCCGGGAACGCAGGTTGAATTTCATTGACCTCGCAGATATAACCAGCACAGAAAGGAGGCTCAAAGTTCTTGCCAGAGACATTATCGATCGAGGATTAATTGACGTGCTGAGCCTAAATGAGAACGAGGCAAGAATTATGGCGAAAACGCTCTCAGTCGGCAGGCTGCGGCGTTCATATGATCGGCATGACGTAATGAGGGTTTCACGATTACTTCACAATGCCCTCCGGATTAACGTAGATGTTCATACTCCAATCGGGTGCGCCGCTTCAACTAACGAAGGGGCAGCATGGGTAGACTCATTTGGCAGAGTAACCGGTTTTGTTACTGGGGCGGGCGACATTTGGGATGCGGGAGATATAATCGGGCACCTTCTCCGCTTCAAAATCGTGGATAGACTTCGTTTCGCCAACGCCTGCGCCTATCTTTACCTCACCAACAAGAACGCCAAACTTCCAAGCCTCCGTGAAGCCGCAAGCCTCGCGGGCCTCTAATTCTTTAATCCACGAGCATCGCAGAGACGTAAGATACCCATGCCGTTTGTTAACATCAACGAACCGCGAACCTTTCAGTTAGGCGCGAGACATCTCTCTAAGGCTGATCCAAAGATTCGGCAACTCGTCAAAACGCTCGGACCAATTGAATTCGACGCTGGAGGTGATCCATTCGAGTCCTTGGTTGAAGCCATAATTTCTCAGCAACTGAGCGGCCAATCCGCTCGGGCTATCTTCGGCAGACTGAAGGCTGCGATGGGATGCGAAGTAATCGAGGCGCAAGCCCTCAAGAGGATGCACGTATCAAGACTGCGGAAAGCAGGTGTTTCTCCCCAGAAGATCCGCTATCTCAGAGACTTGAGCTCGCGGGTCGCCAATGGTCAATTGGACCTCAACGGTCTCAAGGAAATGGATGATGGTGAAGTAGTTTGTGTACTTGACGAAGTCAAAGGCATTGGGCCCTGGACAGCGCATATGTATCTGCTTTTCACACTAGGGCGGCCAGATGTTCTGCCCGTCGATGATCTTGGCATTCAGATGGCCGTTAAGAGAGTCTACTCCTTGCGCAAGCTTCCTGGCGCGAAGAAGATTGAGGAGATTGCGAGCAAATGGCATCCATACTGTTCCGTTGCGTCATTGTATCTTTGGCATGCGAAAAACGTTCGGTAACAGTAGACACATGTCTACACGAAACTCCTGGGTCCTGTGACTCGATCTGCGCGAAATGCTACGGCATAAACGGAAAGGATAATTGTCGACCCACCCTTGTGAGTCGATGTCGGTAGTGAGCGTGGGATCTGAATGAGCATGGAGGTTTGTTCGTGCGGCAGCGGCAAGCGGCCTACTGGATATTGTGAGGAATGTAGAATGAAATACTGTAGCGAATGTAAATTCACGCACCTTTACACCCCTCTGGCTATGAGCACCGCCGATTCCTTGTACGCAAGCATATCCAAGAAGGATTAACTCTGTCCTCCAAGCGAGGGGAATCATGTTGCTTGTCGGAAATCAAAAGCCACGCCTAGTCTACGACGGAATCTGCAACCTGTGTACGGGCGCTGTTCGTTTTCTCCACGCACTCCGGGGAGAGCAACTAATTCAGTATACCCCATTCCAAATTCTCAGTTCGGACGTGCGACGAGCATACGCTTTGAAGGATGAAGCTCTTCAAGGCCGCATGTACCTCATCAGGCGAGACGGCTCACTCGCAAGCGGACCCTTTGCGATAGTGGAGGTGTGCAAGCTCCTGACCCCGTTCAGCTTCATTTGCAACCTGTTCGGAACCCCGTTCGCCCAAAGACTGTACGACTGGGTAGCTCAACGTCGCTACAGAATCTTTGGCTGCCGCGAATCGTGTTACGTAGTCAAATGACCGAATCGATCGGGGAGGCCTCACGAAGCCTTCAATATCAATTCAATCTCGTCCGGGTCTGAGATGAAGAGCCGCCCATCTCCCTCAATGTAAGCGATGGGGCTGTCAGCCAACATGGATGACAATTCCTTGAGATTCTCACGCGGGACTGTGATGGTTACGTGTCCCAGGCCTGCCCAGTTCTTCTCGAGGGGTTTGCCACCTAGGCTTTCCCATGTGTTCATTCCGATATGGTGGTGGTACCGTCCAACAGAGAGGAAGGCTGCGCTCCCATAGTACCTCATCACATCCAAGCCTAACACGTTTCGGTAGAAGGCCATTGACCTCTGCAAGTCGGTGACCTTTAGGTGAACGTGGCCTACCCTAGTTCCTCCAGCGATTGCTTTCAATTCGTCCCTTGGTGCCTTGGCCACCTCCCTTAGCAAAGAATCAATGTCAAGTGGCTGGGTCGCCATGTCAACTTGCCCATCCTCATCAAATTTCCATTCACTACGCGCCCTGTCGGTATAGATCTCTATCCCATTCCCTTCAGGGTCCGTAAGGTAGAGGGCCTCGCTAACTAGGTGATCAGCGAACCCGTCAAAGGTTATCCCCGCATTTCCAATCACGAGGTAGGCGGCAGCGAGACTTCTTCTGTCCGGAACCAGCAGCGCATAATGGTAGAGCCCTGCAGCATCAACGGGTGCTTTTTCCCCATTTGGAGCATGCTCCAAGACCAGAATCGGCTCTGCTGACCCGCTAGCGCCAAGCTCCACAATGCCTCCATCTCGGCGCAGGACTACGAACCCTAAGTCCTTCTCGTAGAAGGACAACATCAAACCTAAGTCCTTCACTTTGAGGGAAACAGGCCCCAGCCTCATTTCGGAATCGAGTTTGAAATGAGACAAGCAGATTCTCCTCTGCCTGCTTGAATATGCACTTTGAATGATTTAAGGCAAGGCGGGCCGCATCGGTTGAAGTGGAGACGGAAATTGAAGGCTTCGAAGTCAGTTGTTTTGTATAGCCTTCCTCGCACGCTTCGCTTGAGCCATGTTCACAACTTTCTGGTAGCCTTTGTCTTCCTGTTTTAGTTCGCGCAGCTCCACGTATCCCGCCTTTTCAGCCTGCTTTAGTAGGTCTAGGCCTTTCTCTGTTCGCGCGATTACAGTTGAATAGCCGGTCGGGCATCCTACGCCGCCCACTGAGATGTCGGCGTATTCGGCGGTGAAATCTTCGCATTGCTTGCAACTCTGTCGCACGAACGCGTCGATTTCACGGAGCGGTACGTGCAGGAGTTCCTTGTCGCCAGCCTTGGCGATGAAGGAGCCCTTCTTAATTTCCACGCGTGTGATGGTGGAAGGATCAATATTTTTGCTAGCCATGTAGGTCTCTACGAGTTTATCGTAACCGTAAGCCTCCATGCAGAACAGGCCGATCGTCAGGTCCATCGCCTGAGCTAAACGGCGGTTGCCTAACGGTGATGTTTGAATTCTTCTAACCGCTTTCATCTGGCACGGTGTCCCGACCAATCCCACCCTTGTTTTAGCGTACTCCTCAACCGCTGAACGAACACCAAGAAGCGTTGGGCTTGGGGTGTACTTTGTTCCAGCGTTTTTCATGATTTCCTCACTCTTCGTCGCTACCAGAGGCTTAGCTCTCCATTTCGAATCTCTTCCGGCAACGACAGCTGCATCAATCAACTTCTTGTCAAGGGCGTAGCTAAGGAGAGCTGTAACTACACCGCCGTCCTGCGCTACTCCTTGAGTAGCTTTGTTCAGTGCGCGTCCAACGAATGTTCCACGGGATATTCCAAGGGGTTCGTCGGGGCGTCTTGTTCGACCGTGTAAGAAGACTTCAACGTCATCCTTCGGAAATTCGACTGTGGGGCACTGGTAGTAGCAGATTTCACACAGAGCACACGAGCCTATCAGGGTGGGTTGTTCCCCAACTGGCCAAAGAACGCCGACCGGGCAGGCGGCCATGCAGGCCCCGCAGAAAGAGCATAAGTTCGGCCGGACCACTTGCGTTACTAGATTCCCGAACAGCCGTGGCTTCTCAAGCATTCCCAATGCACCCTTCACTATGTCTTTTCGTCGCGGGCGAACGGCCGGGATTGAGGAATAGGCTTTTGGTTGTTTTCCATCGTTGACATACAGACGGCCCAAGCCAATTAATACCAGGCAAAGTTGACCGTTCGCAGGGTGAATTCTCCTGTTCGATCGGCCCGGCCAAATGCTCAAAACAAAACAGCTAAGACGCATGCAGGAAATCAAGCTGCGTAAGATCGTTCGATACGCCTACAGGAATGTCCCGTTCTATCGGAAACGTTTCGACGACGCCGGTACAAAGCCAGAATCTATCAGGAGCCTTGAGGATCTTTCGAAGATACCGTTTACAGTTAAGACGGATCTCAGGGATAACTATCCGCTTGGCATTCTAGCGGTTCCCCCAAATCGGTTGTACTGCCTCCACGCATCCTCTGGCACGACTGGAAAGCCAATAGTCGTAGCGTATACTCGTGGAGATTTGGAACGTTGGAGCAAACTCATGGGCAGAACCCTAGACATTACTGGTGCAAAGAAGGGCGATATCGTCCAGAACATGTACGGTTACGGCCTTTTCACGGGTGGGTTGGGGTTCCACTATGGAGCCCGAGCAATCGGGGCAACAATCTTGCCCACGAGTGTAGGGAACACGAAACGCCAACTCATGCTCATGAAGGACCTTCGCAGCACAGTCGTCACTAGCACTCCGTCCTACATGGTGTACTTGGTCGAAGCGAGCCGGGCAGAAGGCTACGACCCGAGAACCGATTTCGCCCTAAGAATCGGAATCTTCGGCGCGGAACCCTGGAGTGAAGAGTCACGTAAGCGGATACAAGACGGCTTCGGGCTTCGGGCTCACGATGTTTACGGAATGTCGGAGCTGTATGGGCCGGGGGTAGGGATTGAGTGTGAACGACAAAACGGCCTTCACATTTGGGGGGATGAATTTCTCGTAGAAACAATTAACCCAGATACCGGTGAGGTTCTGGAGCCGGGAAAGGAAGGCGAACTGGTGTTCACGATGCTGTCCCGGGAAGCGATGCCCTTCCTACGCTATAGGTCAAGGGACCTCTCAACTGTTTATGAGGAGGAGTGTGCGTGCGGCAGATGCCACAGTCGAATCGCACGCATAAAGGGGCGTAGCGACGATATGCTCATCGTCGGCGGCGTGAACGTATTTCCAAGCCAGATCGAGCACGTTCTGATGAATATCCCCGGCCTCGGAGACCAATATCAGATAATCGTCTCGCACAAAGAATTGGACCGGTTGGCCGTTAAGGTGGAAGCGCCCCCGGAAAGCTTGCGGGATCCGAATATGCCGAAACGGATTCAGGAGGACCTCTTCGCAGTCCTCTCTATCCGCGCAGATGTCGAGCTCGTAGAACTAGGGGCGATTCCACGCTCAGAAGTTGGCAAAGCCCGTCGGGTAATCGACCTTCGACCCAAGGATTAGCCTTACACCGCAAAGGCCGCAGAAACGATGTCTAACATATGTTATACACCCGGAGGAGCGCAATTCAACTGTTTCGTCGGAAGCTCGCGCATATCATCCCGAAGTAGGTAGGGACATCGTAGGAGATCAGCTCGGCGTTCATTTTAAGCCCGTCAACGACACCCGCGAGCATAGTCATCTGCCATAGGCTGTCTGGTCTCGCAGCGTCTACAAACTTCGGCTTAAGCCTCATGATCGATTCGATCTGGCCACGTTGAATAGCATGAACGACGATTTTGTCATATTCCTTTGATGTTTTATTGAAACCGTAAGGCCCGAATTTCTTGTGCCTATGCGCTTGGTCGGCACTAGCGACAAAAACAATCCTCTTCGCCTTGCGCTCACTTAACTCGCCTATCACGCTGCCGAATTGAAAGTTTTGCGAGAGTGGTATCTCGCGTGAAGGCGTCACAATAACCACTTTCGGTTTCGGCCTGCACTCTGGGATGATGAACCAAAGTGGAACCAGGGTCCCCCAGTCCATCGGCATGTCGGAAGTCACGCCTTCAGACGTTCCGTAATTTGCACCGACAACCGGCAGTTTCCTTCTCGTGGCGGCTTCCAGGAGGCTCTTTGCGAATTCCACGTCACATCTGACCCTGAGGCCCACCGATCTCTTGTTGCGTGGCGAAGCCTGAAGTGTACCTGTGGAATTCTCAGCTGTAACCACCGCAATCTTCCGCCATACCTTCAGGTTATGTGGAGTGGCAATCACGATCGTGTCAGGCCTTGCTTTCCTGACCTCTTTTGCTAGGTTGCGCAGACCGTCTCTCGTTTTCTGAAACTTTCTCACGGTAGACTTACTGGCGAGTTTCGCGATCGCCTCGCTACCGTGGGGTGCTATACATGCGTAAACTAGAGTCATCTGATTTCGCTATCAAACGAAGAAGGTCTTTGTTGAAAGCATAGCGTTTTTACGTCCCAGGACCGATATGACTCGATAGTTGCGCCTTTCGTTGTACTCTGCCCGATTAAGTGGCCGACGGGCTAGTCGTTCGGTGGAAGTCGTAGCCTGAATTGCAAAAGGAGAGAGAACATACTGGACCTTCAACCACAAGTCGCGTACGTTAGCACATACCCTCCCAGAGAGTGCGGCATAGCGACTTATACTAGGGACTTGGCGCGGGCTCTACTGTTGCGGGGTCGAATTGCCCGCTACCTTATTGTCGCGATAAATGAGGAGAATGGGAACCGGTACTCGGACCCCAACGTTAGGTTCACTATTGACCAACATGAGCGCGCAGACTACTTCACCGCGGCAGATTTCCTGAATCAGAGCGACGTTGACGTGGTGAATATCCAGCACGAGTACGGCATATACGGAGGAGAATGGGGAGAGTATGTCCTCGACCTTTACAAGAATCTCGAGAAGCCAATCATAACCACCTTTCATACAGTCCTTCGAAACCCACCTGACAAAGCTCGCATAATAATGTCTGAACTCGCAGAACTGAGCGAGACTGTTATCGTAACAATTGAGTCCGCTGCGAAGCTCCTTGAGAAGCGTTTTGGTCTCAACGCTGAAAAAGTCAGAGTCATACGTCACGGTGCAGCCCTCCCAGAGCGTGGGCACAATGAATACGCACAACGATTTCTCGGACTGCAGAAACGCACGGTACTAATAACGCACGGGTTGATCAGTTCCGGGAAAGGTATAGAGTACGCGATCAAATCACTCCCTTACCTGATTAAAGAAAGGCCTGAGCTGCTCTACATGGTGATAGGTGAAACTCACCCTGAGGTGCGAAGGCGTGAAGGTGAAGCTTACCGCGAGAAATTGACTTCGCTTACGAGACGCCTGCATCTCGAAAACCATGTTCGCTTTGTAGACCACTATCTGCGGGACGACGAACTGTCCCTGTACCTTCAAGCAACGGACATTTACGTAGCACCGTACTTGGGAAAGGATCAGGTTTCCAGTGGGACGATTACTCTTGCGCTTGGGCATGGCAGGGCAATTGTTGCAACACCTTCCCTATTCTCAAAAGAGGAGCTATCAAATAACAGAGGGCTTTTGTGCAAGTTCGCCGACGCACGTTCCATCGCAGAATGCGTCGAACGAATATTAGGCGACCTCAAACTCAGGCGGCAACTGGAAACGAACGCATTCAACTACGGTCAAGAGATGGGCTGGACAAAGGTAGCTGATCAATATGGTGACATACTCAGATCTGCAATTGGGATTCCAAGAACTATCGATGAAACTGCGGCAATCAGTGAAGCTTGACCACCTCTTCGCCCTAACGGACCACAACGCGGTTCTGCAACACGCAAAGTTCTCCGTTCCCGCAAGAAAAGAGGGGTATACGGTCGACGACAACGCTCGCGCCCTCGTGTTCGCGGTTAAGGCGAAAGCTTACTGGCCCACTCAGCCTCTTTCAGAGCTGCAACGCAAACTGATCAGTTTTCTGCTTCTCATGCAAGCCGAGGACGGCAAGTTCCACAACCTCATGGACTACTCCCAAAGGTTCATCGACAGTCCGACGGTGGGGGACCATCTGGGACGGGCTATCTGGGCAGCTGGTTCAGTCATCAACTCGGATCTTCCCAATGGTATGAAGGCTCCCGCTCGAGTCATATTTGACCGAGCACTCCCTTGGGCAAGGAAGTCGTCTTCGCCACGAACATTGGCCTATACTTGCATAGGCCTTTGCGAGCGATTCCAAGTCGACGGCAAGGATCACAATTTGAGGGTCAACATTGCTTCTTTGGCCGATAGCCTAGTAGGCTTGTACAAAGCTAACCATGGAACGGACTGGAGGTGGTTCGAGAACATCCTATCCTATGATAACGCACGCCTACCCCAGGCTTTGCTCTTGGCCTATCAATCGTTGGGCGAAGATGAATACCTCAGAGTTGCTGAGGAAACTTTTCGATTTCTGCAGGAACAGACCATAATTGAGGGAAAATTCGTGCCCATCGGGAGTGAGGGCTGGTACGCTAGGGGTATGGAGAGAGCTCTCTATGATCAGCAACCCATTGAGGCAGGAACGATGGCCGAGGCTGCAGCAATAGGCTACAAGGTCACTGGCTCCGAACTTTACCAGCGGGGTTTGCGTCAAGCTCTAGGATGGTTCTTTGGTCTCAACACCAAATCTGTCAAGGTCTATGATGAGGCGACAGGCGCTTGCCATGATGGTATCACGGAGGTTGGTTTGAATGAGAATCAGGGTTCCGAGTCCACAATTTCCTTTTTGCTTGCAGCCGCAACCTTCCTGGAATGCGTTGCAAAGGGATGAACTCTTGGCTGAGGTTCACTTCTCTTTCTCTAGTTCGTCAAGGAATTCATCTATCGGAGCACTCGCGACGCAACAGACTCTGTCGGCTCCGCCATAATATGTCAGCAATTCTCCATCTAGGACCACGGCTCCGTCTGGAAACACAACGTTCGAAACAAAACCTCTCTTCTCAAAATCCGTTTCAGGTTCGAGGATTGGTGACCGTGTACGGGCAATCACTTTCTTCGGGTCATCTAAATCAAGCAACAGTGCCCCGGCACGGTAGATACGGTCGAGGCTGACGCCGTGGTAAAGCACCAGCCATCCTCGATCAGTTTTGATAGGCGGCGTGCCAATTCCGACCTTTCTTTTCTCCCATGGAAACTTCGCTCTCAGAATCTCATAGTCTCCGAAATGCGGCAAGTACTTCCTCCAGAAGCTCCGCGACGTCGCAAGCGATTCGATGCTGTCAAAGTAGGCTATCTGAACCTTTGACTCAAGGCGGTGCAGAATAGCAACTTTTCCATCAATCCGCTCTGGAAAAATCACGAAGTCTTTGTCATCGCGGTCGGGCCCAACCAAACCGTACTTTTCGAAATGCAAAAAGTCTTTCGTCGAAGCAAGCGCTATGCGTGGGCCTTCGTGGGAGAAGGCAGTGTAGGTGACGTAGAAGGTTCCGTCGAAACGTGTTATGCGTGGGTCCTCGCATCCGAACTCCTCCCAATCGCCGGAAGAAGTCAGTACCGGTTCCGAGGAGCGCGATTCGATTGTTCTCCCGT
>JBAVCK010000145.1:0-5183 GCA_049586635.1 Bathyarchaeia archaeon | reverse complement strand
TCTGACAAGTCAAAGGGCTCGAATTGGTACGCTAAGCGTCGTGAACGCACCTGGCACCTTGGAAGGAGGTGACATAGTAGTTACTGACAGGGGCATCTTTGTTGGTGAATCCAAACGAACCAACCCGGATGGTATTAAACAACTGAAAACTATCTTGGACAATCAGAGCGTGAAAGCGGTAAGGACGGACCTTATGCATCTCCTGTGCGGGTGCTCGTACCTAAACGATGGAATGATGATAATAGCGCCTGGTCTTGCAAACCCCGATTCATTCCCGGGTTTTAGGTTCGTCAAAATACCTGACGCTGAAGGCTATGCCGCCGACGCGTTATACCTTGGTGGAGGCAAAGTTCTCATACCATCCGGGTTTTCGATAACCGTTTCGAAGCTCAAGGACGCAGGTTACAGACCGGTCGAAATCGATGTCTCAGAATTTCGGAAGGGCGATGGTGGCGTAACTTGCCTCAGCTCACCAGTCTATGAACTGTTCTAGTGTGACCGGAAGTAGCTGTATCAGCTACCAGTGTTCATAGTGGACGACTTCTTTGATGGGTCTTCGGCCCCGCTTGAGTGATGGGGACTTAGTGTCTTCTGCTCCGTAGCCGATAGATATGACCCCGACGGGGTGGAAATGGTTTGGGATACCCAGAAGCTGCTTCATTTGATAGACGCGAAAGACCCCGGTAAAGGCTGAGGCCAAACCTTGGTTAACGGCTGACAGGAAGATCAGCATGCATGCACACCCCATATCAAAAACCCAGTACGGGGTTGGCCATTCAATCTCGGTTCCATCTTCCTCTAGCTTGTCAGGCTCTTGGTAACGGTCGTGATAGATCTTCTCGCTGACACATGCGATGATTAGTGTTGGGGCCTCCGATACGAACTTGTGAAAGCGGCTAGAGGCATAGTAGTCCTTCTCACCCTGGAGTTCCCCAATCTTCTTCTTCAGTTCCCCTTCGGTGATGACGATAAAGGCCCAGCCTTGGCTGAAACCGGCACTGGGTGCATGAAGCGCCAACTCGAGTAACTGCTTCGTGGCGTTTGCTGGAACAGGTTCAGGGCGAAAATTGCGAACCATTCTGCGTTTTCGAACTACCTTCTCGAATTCCATTTCGAGTCGGTAACCTACTGCTCACGTTGGGATTTGAACTATTGCAAAAATGCAAAGGAAAAATTAGAAAGGAAAGGGAAAGACGATTACCGCAGGTTTAGAACCTAGTATCGTCTGTGCTTCTGGTAGCATGCCCTACAATATACTGGTCGGCCTTGTGTTGGCTTGAACGGTACTTCAGTTTCAGCACCGCAGTCAGAACATGTAACTTTGTACATAGTTCGGCCGCCGTATCCTTCTTGACTCATAATCTACTTACACCACTTTACAGGTTAGTTACGCCCAAGATAATACTAAGAAGTAAATCCGCAGCGTACCGAGCTTTAGGGTGCACATAACCGTAATTAAAGCTATACCACAAACATTTGCCAACGCTTAGCTCTGCGAAATCACCCTTATTCCGCGGAAAACGGCTGTTTTTTGCTTGAACTGGACCCTAAAAGGGGCAATTTCTAGTGAAAACCGAGAAGATTACATCCCCCATCAGCGTGTATCGCGTTGCATCGTGTAAGCGGGCTTGCGGTGGTGAATACTTTGAAAAGCAGTTACTGGTATTGGCGACGAGAAGGCAACCCAGCTAAGGAGGAAAAGAAGGAACGGAAGAACTAGGGTCTCTTCCCCGCGTCTGGCGGTTCCCAATCGGCATCCCTGGAGCTCGATTCGATGAGAATTGAAGACATTCGCAACGGCATGAGGAGTATTCACATCGAGGGCAAGATCGTAGACATGAACCAATTCATGCTCGTTCTTGAAGATGAGACAGGCCGCATGTTTGTCAGATACAACTACCGAAACCTGGTAAAGCCTGTTCAGAAAGGCGATTACGTGAAGGTCGACAATGGCGTGGCCGTCAACTACTCAGGAATCCTTCAAATCAAACTGCCCCGTAACGGCCAAGTCACATCCACCCAGTGATAACTAAGTCCTAGAGTTACCCAGCATCAGCAGAAAGGGTTCATTGTGGCGACAGCATCTAGGATATTCAGGTTAAGCCGCGCCCAATTCCTGCCGGTCATTCTCTCCCCAGTTCTTGTGGGCACTGCCCTCGCATGGTGGACCAACCGAATATTCAACCCGTTACTGTTTGGCTTAGTTGTGTTGGGAAGCATTTCGTTCCACCTTGCGGCAAACACCATCGATGATGTCTACGATTTTGAGAGCCAAGTTGACGTCGTGTCAGACAGAATGTTTCCACCTGATTTTGGCGGTTGGAAAATTCTGCCGCGAGGGTTAATGACGTTTGGCCAGGCGAAACTTACAGCCTACGTCTTTTTCATGCTAACCATAATTGTCGGCCTCTTCTTGACCACCCTTACGGGGCCGTTCGTCCTATTGCTTGGTGCAGTCGGGCTCTTTTTTGCATACTTCCATGTTGCCCCGCCGCTTAGGTTAGGATACCGCGGGCTCGGTCTCAGTGAGCTTGGAATTTTCCTTTCCTTCGGTATTCTCCCCGTTGTTGGATGCTTCTACGTGCAAACGGGCCAGGTATCCCTCCTGCCCGTTCTTATGGGAACACCGCTGGGATTATTGACTGCGGCCATCCTAATCAACCACGACCAGATTTTCTTCGACGCTTACCAAACTGGTGGCAAGAAGAGTTACACGGTAACTGTGGGACGCAACAAGGCCGTGGCCACAGCGTTCACCATAGCGCTGGCATCATACGCGATAGTGATCGGGGCCGTCGTGTTGGGGCTCCTCCCACGTTTCGCGGCCTTAGTTCTCCTAACGCTCCCCCTCTACTTGATTCAGACACGACTGTACCTGAAACCTGCGCAGTCTCCTTTGCATTACGTTAAGCTCACACAGTCAACCTTCGCGCTCTCGGTAACCTTCGGCCTGCTACTCGCAGTCGGCCTACTCATCGGCTAAGCCAGTGGCGCAATTACGAAGATCAGCAAATCAAACAAGACATGTGAAACTATAACTGTTGGTAAACTCCCGGTTTTCTTGTAGATGTAGCCCCAGACAAGGCCTCCGATGAATGCGGTCATGATTAGGGGCAAGTTCAGAGTGGGTAGATGAATCAACGCGTAAACGCAAGTTGTAATCAAGAACCCCATGCCGGATCCCAATTCCTCTGAGAACCTTCGTTGAATTAATCCGCGCCAGTAGAGTTCCTCCCCCGGGCCTATTGGAAACAGCAACGCCAACGCGATGAGATAGCTCGGGACAGATCGAAGCCCGTAGACTTGCCCAACGCCTTGGCTGAAGATTGGGTTTGACTTAGTCACCTGGAAACCGAAGTAGAACAGCATGTACAACAATACACCACTTACCACGCCCACTAGAAGCAGTCTGCCGTTGAAGTGAACTAGCTCCTTAACGCCGTTCACTGCGACCGCAACAAGCAGGAGAGCGAGCGTGGAGAGAGTTAACATCACCCAGAAGTCTAGCGGCTGAATAACGAATACAAGTACCCACAAGATTGAGGCTAGAGCAAGCGAGAGAGCGGCCAACTTGAACGGGCTAGCACGCAAAGACTGGCCTCAGTTGCTTTTCCCAAATTAGCGCTCAGGTTGCAGCGAACGCTCGCATGGCTGCGTTAACGTCCCCGATAGGCATGATTATGGGCAGCTCCACCCCAGCCTTTCTGTAGTCCTTCAACCGCTCAACACAATGATCCGCGCTCCCAGTCAATGTGAGGGCGTCGACGACTCCGTCGGGCATGACTTTGGCAGCTGCAGCGAAGTCTCTTTTGCGCCAAGCCTCTTTGATGGGTTCAAGGTCCTTCTCCTTCAGCCCGTACGGCTCGAATATTTCGGGCTTGAGAACCTCAGCAACCTGGTAGAGCAGGAAGTAGTATGATTTCATCAGGTTGCGGGCTTGCTGCACGTCGCTAGATACGGCTGTGAGAATGTAAGAGGCAACATCAACCCTCTTGCCGCCACGTTCCCCTTCCCTGACAAAGCCGATTTTCTGCCCCGTGACTTCAGGCGTCATCAGGGCGGGGGAGATGACTACCCCATCCACAAGCTTGGGGGCCATCCTCAAGGAGAGTGGCCCGAAGGCTGCTAGGTAAATTGGGAACTTACGGGACGGTTTCGTTTCCAGCTTGATATCTACAACCTTGAAGAATTCCCCGTTGAGGGAAACCGCGTCACCGTTGAGTAGCCCATTGGTTATGGTTAGGAATTCTTGGATACGCTTCAGCGGCCTAGTTTCTTTCACCGGAAAGACATTCACATTGAGTTTAGGTAACCAGGGAAATCCGCCTAGGCCAACCCCCATAATCACCCTCCCCGCTGACATCTCATTCAGGGACAGAAACGTCGTAGTCGCCAGCAGCGGATGGCGAGTTACTACGCTCACACAACCCGAACAGAGCTTGATCTTGCTTGTTGTTGCCGATGCGCTTGAGAGGAGTGTGACTGCGTCTTTGATGAATGGGTGCTCATGAAGCCAGAAAGCCTCGTAGCCGTGTTCTTCAGCCGCTTGAGCATACTCTCCTGCCTCTCGTCCGGAGATGGTCGGGTTGAAGCCTATGGCGATTCTTTCCAAAGCGAGTTCCACACGCACTCTTTCTTGGCAAATTTATCATTATCTGGGGACTGGCAGGCCCAACGGCCTTTCACACGTTGCCGCCGGCAAAAACCAGCAAATTCGCTTATCTGGCCCGCTTGGTTGAAGAGGTCGAATGAAAATTGGCGAACATAGAGAGGATGCTCAATCCGAAAACCGTAGCTGCTATCGGTGCCTCTGAAGAAGAAGGGTCCGTCGGCCAGTCCCTAATGAAGAATCTCCTCCTCGGTAAGGAGCGAAGAAAAATCTACCCCGTGAACGTTAAACGGAATAGCGTAATGGGCCTGAAGTGCTACGCTAGAATTACCGATATCCCAGAACGAATTGACCTAGCAGTGATAGCTACGCCGGCCAAGACTGTCCCTGGGCTCGTCGAAGAGTGTGCCAAGGCTGGCGTTGAAGGCGTTGTGATAATCTCGGCTGGATTTCGTGAGATTGGCCCCGAGGGAGTCAAGCTGGAGGAGGATATCAAACGCGTTCAGGCAAAGCACGGCATTCGAGTCTTGGGACCCAACTGCGTCGGCTTCGTAAGGCCTCAAGTCGAGTTGAA
>JBAVCK010000144.1:0-14276 GCA_049586635.1 Bathyarchaeia archaeon | reverse complement strand
AACATGGTCATGCCTGACCTCATTTCGTTTCTGAACGAACCGTTCATTCAGCGCGCATTCGTCATAGGCGTAATCATAGCCGTCATTACTTCTGTTCTAAGCGTGTTTGTTGTGCTCAAGAAGGTCTCGCTACTTGGGGATGGCCTCGCACATTCATCATATGGAGGGCTCGCATTGGGGCTGTACCTTGGCGTGCCTCCTCTTTGGGTTGGCTCAATTGTGGCGGTTCTTTCTGCTTTGGGGATAACAAAGTCGCAGCGAACCAAGAAAATCCCTGGGGACGCCGCTGTTGCTCTCTTTCTAGTGCTCGGCCTTGGGTTCGGCACTGTACTGATTAGCCTTTCCCGGAGTTATGGTTTCAACTTGGAGAGTCTACTGTTTGGAAGTATCCTCTTGGTCACGCCGATTCAGATCTACGAGGCCTTGCTGTTTCTCGTATTCGCATTATCCCTAGTGCTCATTTTGCTCAAGGAGCTAGTTTTCATCACCTTCGATGAAACCCAGGCCATGGCCGCCGGTATTCGAACCTGGGCCTATGATTATCTCTTCAGCGTCCTTACGGGCGTTGCTGTGATAATTTCAGTACCCGTAGTGGGAGTTCTTCTCATTTCGGCTCTTCTGGTTCTCCCCGGCCTCGCGAGCTTGCAGGTTAGCCGATCATTTCGACAGTCCATGTTCCTTTCAGTAGCTTTTGGTGTACTAAGCGTCATTTTGGGGCTGTTAGGCTCAATCATCCTGGACACAGCTTCAGGGGCGATGGTAGTTATAGCCGCTTTAGGAATATTCCTTACAGTCGGCGTTTCGAAATGGGTAAAGCGGACACTCGTTCTAGCTAAGGTGATCTCTTGAGCACTCCTGAATTGAGTCGATCTGAGGTAGCATACCTCGAAACGATGCATCGCTTCAGTGAATCCCATGATGCCGCCTCAGTGTCCGCATTGGCTAAGCGATTTGGGGTGAGGCTGCCGACTGCCATAGAGATTCTGAACAAGCTGGAGGAGAAAGGGCTTGTCAACCGAAGACCTTGGAAGGTTCCAGAGCTGACCAAGAAGGGAAGAACGCTAGCCGAGTCCGTAATGCACCAACACAGGATTGTTGAACTCTACTTTAGCACAAACCTAGGCCTAAACTCGGAAAAATCTTGTACCGAGGCTTCGAAAATCGCCTACCTGCTTGACAAGACTGTAATAGAGAAAATGTGTAAGGCTCTCAATCGGCCCACCCATTGCATCCATGGGAATCCAATCCGACACCGAGACGATTAAGCCGCACACGCCCCACTATTCCCAGGCGATAAAGTTCTGCGGCAGCGGTGATTTTTCAAAGCAAAGGGCACTGATTTCTGGTCCAATTCTCTATAGAATAGGTTGCGCACCTTTAGTTAGTCGAATAGGCACCGCAGAGCTGGCTGTGGAATCTTAACATGAGCCCGGACGTTCCAGCCGGACGAATTTCTTCACATCCGATACTGGAAGTCCCACAAAAACGGGATATCAGTTTTCGCTGGCAGGGAGAATCACTTCCAGCCAAAGACGGAGAGATGATATCTTCCGCGTTAATCGCGCATGGGGTAGATTGTTTCGGGCATCATCACAAGGATGGTGCGCCGCAAGGAATTTTCTGCGCCAACGGACAGTGTTCGCACTGCCTAGTCATAGCCGATGGTATTCCAGTGAAAGCATGCATTACCCCGGTCCATCAAGGAATGGACGTTCGCGCGGTCGACGGGTTACCCAAACTATTAGACGACGATACTCCAGCGAGGCCTGTCGAGGTTCCAGAAATTTCGGTGGATGTCCTGATAGCGGGGGCAGGCGCTGCTGGACTCAACGCAGCCCTCGAACTCGGCAAGAGCGGAGTGGATGTGATTGTTTGCGACGACAAACATGAGATAGGCGGAAAACTCACCCTCCAAACTCACAACTTCTTCGGATCCGTACGTGAATGCCGTGCCGGAACGAGAGGCATCAACATAGCAAAGCAGCTCGCGGCGGAATTAGCGGAAATCAAGAACGTGCAAGTCTGGTTAGACTCGCCAGTGGTGGGAGTTTTCTCTGACGGCAAGATTGCAGTGCTCCGTAACGGAAAATACCATCTCGTTAAACCAAAACAATTCTTGTCGGCTACTGGAGCAAGAGAGAAGGTTCTGGCATTTCCAGGCCACGACCTGCCAGGGGTTTTCGGCGCGGGCGCCTTCCAGACTCTCGTGAACAGGGACCTTGTCAAGCCTTCAAGCCGAGTGTTCATTATTGGCGGTGGCAATGTCGGCTTAATCGCCGCGTACCATGCCCTGCAAGCGGGCATTCATGTTGTCGGCTTAGTGGAGGCATTGCCGAAGGTTGGCGGGTACAAGGTTCACCTAGACAAGATCAAGAGGCTTGGAGTTCCCGTCTACACCTCGCACACTGTAACCAAAGCCTATGGAAACGGCCGTGTTGAGGGGGTTGTGATCACACAGATTGATGAGAAATTCAAGCCGCTCCATGGAACCGAACGGAGGTTCGAAGTTGACACCGTGCTAGTCGCTGTCGGCCTGAACCCTGTTAACGAATTGGCGCAAGAAGCCCGGCGGATGGAAATTCCGACATATGAGGCCGGTGACGCTGAATTGATTGCTGAAGCTTCGGCCGCGATGTTCTCTGGAAAGGTTATCGCGAGAAAAATGCTCCAAGGCATGGGAAGAGAATCCGCTATCCCACCGGAATGGCTGAGGATGCTTGAACTCCTACGAGGCAAGCCTGGCCCAATTCATGAATTCAAAGAAACTGACTACGATGCGGCAAAGGTCTTTCCGGTAATTCGGTGCGTGCAAGAGATTCCCTGCAACCCCTGCGTCGAAGCCTGCCCCAAGAGTTGGGTTCAGTTGGAAGGTGAAAGCATCATGTCCCTCCCCCGCTGGGATCAGGAATGCGTTGGATGCTTGAAGTGCGCTGTCGTGTGCCCGGGCTTAGCCATCACTGTGGTTGATAGAAGGTTCGATTCAACAGGGAAAAAGGCGCAGGTCTGGATCCCTTGGGAGCTCGACGACAACACCGTGAGAATCGGAAACGAAGTCACGCTCACCGGCTTCGAAGGTGAAGATGTTGGCTTCGGAACCGTGCGACATGTTCGAACTCTCAAGTGGATGGACAAAAGGAGAATGGTGCAGGTCGAAGTGGATTCGAAGCTTGCAACAAAAGTTGCAGGCATCAGAATTCAAACGCCAGAACAAGGATTGCCTGTCACACCAGAATACGGTTCGGCGAATGATGAGGTAATGGTATGTCTTTGCGAACGAGTAAGCAAGAAGCAGATCACTAAGCTAGTAGAGATGGGCATCAGAGACCTGAACGCCATCAAGGCCGCCACCCGTTGCGGTATGGGTGCATGCAACGGGAAGACCTGTGAAAATCTGGTCAAGCAAGTTTTCCAGGAACAAAGCATTCCGCTGGATTCCGTGACTGGATATGTGAAGCGACCGTTCACGATGGAGGTCCCGTTAACAGCTCTTCTCGGGGAGGAACGAAGGTGACGAACATAGTAGTGGTCGGAGCCGGGGCAGTAGGACTGCCGTCCGCCTACTTCCTGGCCCAAGAAGGCATGCAGGTTACAGTAGTCGATATGGAGCCTGCCCCGGCGCAAGGAAGCTTCAAGGCAGCAATCGGCGGGATCAGGGCAACACATTCAGAACCAGCCAAGATAGCCCTCTGCAAAGACAGCCTAAAGATATTCTCAACATGGAAGGAGAAAACGGGGACTGAGATTGGCTGGAAGATGGGTGGATACTGCTTCCCAATCTACCGCGAACGGGACGAAAGTCTACTGAAGGGCATGTTCCCGATACAGCACAAGTACGGTTTGAAAATCGACTGGCTGGACGCCGACGGCATCAAGAAAGTCATCCCGGGAATAAATGGTGACGGACTGAGAGGCGGAACACTCTCAATTGAAGATGGGCAAGCTTCGCCGCTGCTCTTCGCTTCATCGCTCACCGAGGAATGCAAGAAGTTGGGAGTAGAGTTTCGGTTAGGGGAAAGCGTCGAACAAGTACTTGTGAAGAGCGATCGAGTAGTCGGTGTGAAAACTGGCAAGGGAATTATTTCAGGGGATTACGTTCTGAATGCAGCTGGCCCTCGGGCAAGCCAAATCGCTGCCACCGTTAACGTGCCTGTTCCTGTATCTCCTGATTCCCATGAAGCGGGAATATCGATGCCAGTGAGCCAATTCCTAGACCCTATGGTGGTTGATATACGGCCTGGACCTGAAGGGAAGACCGCCAACTTCTACTTCGGACAGACGCATGACGGCTCCGTGATCTTCTGTTACACTCCATCCCCCATAATTCCAGGCGAGGACAGGCGAGGCACGTCACAGTTTCTGCCCATTATTGCGAAAAGGCTGCTGGACTTGATTCCTAGGTTCAAACATCTCGTCATCCGCAGGCTATGGCGGGGACTCTACCCCATGACACCTGACGGGTTGCCAATAATCGGAGAAGCCCCCAACGTGAGCGGCTTCTACATTGCAGCCGGCTTATGCGGCCAGGGTTTCATGATGGGCCCCGGCATCGCCAGAAACATGGCTCACCATATTGCACGAGGCACCCCCCACCTCGAAACCTACCTTTTCGACGCATTATCCCCGCAAAGAGATTTCTACGCGAAGAAAGAAGCACTAAAATGACAAGACCCGAGTTTCTTTATGACATCCGAAAACACAGCCTCAATAGTTTCTTTGGTGTTTAACCCGGCAGTAATAGCGGCATTCACGTTCCTCATCCTATTGTACCGGGAAAACACGCAGAACTTTCTTGTACTGATGGGAATATGTTTCACATTTGGAACTTTGGTCCCGCTTGCGATTATCTATGAACTTTCAGAGCGCGGCCTAATATCGGATTTCTACGTCTCGGAGAAAAAAGAACGAGCGAAACTCTTCGAGGGAGCAATATCGAGCTACCTTGTTGGTAGTGTGGCGTTATTTCTGTTGAGAGCTCCTACAATAGTTACAGCTTTGATGCTCTGTTATGCGGGCAATACCCTGATAATGATGCTCATAACTCTCCGATGGAAGATCAGCGTTCATGCCTCAGGCATTGCAGGCCCTGTGACTGTTTTGATATATGGTCTGGGAATCTGGGCGGCTATTTTCCTTACTCTCCTTGTCCCTGTTGGATGGGCGAGAATAAAATTGAGGGGGCATACGACAGAGCAGGTTTTCGCTGGAGCGTTGTTGACTGTAGCCACGACATGGCTGCAACTCATAATTTACTTCGCAGTTCTCTGAGAGGCTCAAAGCGAAGTGAGTACACATCTTGACTGAAAACTTCCGGAAAGTCGTTCATCTCTTAGCCTTACTGGTCCCGGTCCTTGCTGAAATAACTTCCAAGGTTGTGATTCTGATAGCACTGCTCATAATTACAATTATTTACGCTCTGGAGGAGACACTGCGACTCAAAGGCCATCGATTGCCGATAATCACAGCATTCACGTTGAGGATGAGCCGTCCTAACGAAACGACGCGTTTCGTGATTAGGCCGTTATACCTCGCGGTAGGAATCATTCTCGCATTGTTTCTCTTTCCCAAGATGATTGCCTACGCGTCAATAGGTATCGTTGCCGTCGGCGACCCTGTCGCAGCCTACGTCGGGGGAAAATTCGGTCGCAGGCATATTACGCGCAAGAAAACGCTGGAAGGCTCAATAGCAGGATTAATGGCGTCCCTCCTCCTTTCGGTTGCGATCGTCTCTCCATTCGTAGCCTTTGTAGGTTCAACATCGGCCATGCTCATGGAGGTTCTCGACATGCCCGATGACAATCTCACAATGCCAATCACAGCAGGCGCACTAATGACGCTTGCAACCCTAACCATTCATTAAAGATGGGTTTGGCCATTAAGTTGAGGGACACAATTCTGTTCGACTTGGGTGGAACCTTAGCGCACTATTACGATATGTCCGATTTCCCATCTATCCTCAAACAGGCGATTGGAGAAGTCCAACTCTATCTTGACGAGAAAGGCCTTCTCACAGTTACACCAGAGCTAATTCGCCTACGAGTCAGGGAGGAAAACCACGAATCTGCAGATTACCACTCCCGGCCTCTTGAGGAGCGACTAACACGCATCTTTGGCCTCGAAGCCCCAATCGCAAGCAATGAGCTCTTGATGGAAATATGTAAGCGCTTCATGGCACCAATATTCGCAAGAGGCAAGTGTTACGAGGATACGTTACCTGCACTCAAAGAATTAAGATCAAGAGGGTTCAGGACCGCCATCGTCTCTAACACCTCATGGGGTAGCCCAGCGGCCTCATGGAGAAGCGAGATAAAACGGCTCGGCCTCGATTCGTACATGGACGCTGTCGTGCTTGACAGAGACATAGGTTGGAGAAAACCATCTGAACGGATCTTTGAATTTGCAATGACGACTTTAGGAGTCCTTCCAGGCGATTGCCTTTTCGTAGGCGACGAACCCAAATGGGACTTGAGAGGGCCACGAGGCGTTGGCATGGAAGCGATTCTAATTGACAGACAAGGTACTATGGTTGGCGTAGAAGAGCAACCGATCAAGAACCTTCATGAGTTAACTCTCAGGCTGTAAGAAAGTCTGATCCAAATAGACAATTCATGTATGATGCGACCGCCGTTCCCAAAACACCAGTAGATATCCGAACATCAACCCTTGCGCAGTTATCTCTGGAAGCGTTGCCAAAGTGAAGAATACAGGAGTGGTTGTAAAGACGATGTGTTCGGTGATACCACCGCTTCCAGCTACTGTCCCAATGAGTAGGTAGAGTGAGGAGACGAACAGCCAACCCCAACGTTTCATTTCAAGAATTCTGTCGAGAAACGGGTAGAGCGCTACCGCCAAAATGAATCCTCGCAGAACCTGAGAGGGAATGACCCACGGGGCGAATTCGCTTGGAGCTTTCATGTACGTTTGCATTGCAGGCCCACCATACACACCGCCCCATTGAAACCAGTAAGCCACGATGCCCGCGATCACGTAGGTGAGGATGTGAACGATGATTGTTCTCGAAGTGAAAAATGCAAACGCCTTCCCCGTCAACTCGGATTCAGCTCAGTGAAATGGAAACCGTGCATTTCAAAGATGGTGCGTTCTAAGCAATTTCGGCAGCGTTCATTTCTTAGCTCCTGACTTCGCTATCTTTACGAGCAATCTGCCCAAACGTTTGTGTCCTGCAGTGACGTACCACTTTAGCCACCAGACGGCTAAAACTTCGACAGCCTTGTGGTCCAGCGTTGCGAGTTCTTTTTCGGCTTCCTCCGCTGCGGCGTCCATCTTAGCCAAAACAGCGCCTTTGTCTTCGCTCATAGTTACTCCCGCCATACCATACATCATCGCAGCTTCTAGAGGTTTACCCGACTGGCACAATAGCGGCTGAATGCACGTCCGAGGCGAGCTTGAGAAATGGGTTAGAGGAGCCAGGCGTAAGGTCTGGCTTGCTCATCGGGCTTTGGTTAAGATTGAAAAACGTGAGTAGTCGTACCTACGGATCCTAGTGGCTTCGAGGTCTTCGGTGTATCCTGTTCTGCCAGCCCTAATCTCTCGGGCCGCTTCAAGGACTTCCTCAAGAATCGCCTTGTCGGCCCAGGGTTCGTTGTGGCTGGGCATAAGTCTCTCGTAAAGACGAGAGAGAGCAATCAGCTTCTCGTAGCTATTGATGAAGAGGTCGAGGTCGCTACCTGGCAGGTGAACGAAGAGTGCACCAGTGTAGAAAGTATCCCCTGTCCAGAGCAGCTTAGCCTTTCTGTCGAGCAGACATATGGAGTCAGGGCTGTGGCCTGGAGTATGAATGACCTCCAGTTTCCTGTCTCCCAGATCGACAATATCGCCATCCTTCAGCCATGAGGTCACCGTGAAGGGGGGCACGTGGTAGTTCTCTGAATCAAAATCCTGAGGCAGAGCCTTCCAAAGCATTCCTTCCGCGAGAAGGCGAGACATCTCGGCCTTGCTGTAACCGTTCTCGGCAACGTGGCGTGCATTCGGTGCATCAAACAGTGCAATTTCGTCGAACATATAGTTCTGTGCTACGTGGTCGTAATGGCTGTGTGTGTTCACGACCACGATGGGCAATTGTGTGAACTCTTCAGCGAGCAGCTTTACGTTGCCTATCCCGCATCCAGTATCGATTAGGGCTGCCTTTCCATTTCCGACTACAAGGTAGGATATCGCTTCCTCGTACTGGCCAGACTCGTAGAAGACGTAGATGTCGGGTTCAATCTTGTAGACTTCGAACCATAATTGGTCGGATTCGAGTTTCTGAAGTTCCGAGTAGATCTTCCGAGGCAACGCCTTCCACCAATCGGTTCGTGCCACAATCGTCCGTCCGTAGACGTCGTTCAGCCAGCCCATCCTTCCAGCCCACATCAAGACAAAGATCTAGTCATGAATTTCACAGTTCTGTATGTGTGCGCAAGATTATGACTTAAGTTCAGTAAGGCTAGACCCGAGAAGTCACACCCGCAATGCTTTTCTAACCATACAATTCGGGGTTAAGCCAAAGCAGGGCAGACGCGAATGAAGAAGACCAGCCTCGCGATGGCGACGCAAGTTGAGAAGGGACGGGCCTTTCGCGCGCTTCACGAGCGTGACGGCGCTTTCATTATTCCCAATCCGTGGGATACGGGTACCGCACGCCTACTGGCACACATGGGATTTGAGGCGCTTGCCACTACTAGCATGGGCTACGCCTTCTCTCTCGGGCGGCGGGACAACACGCTTAACCGCCAAGAGACAATCGCGTACGCCTCTGCAATTGCATCAGCCACCAATTTACCTGTTAGTGCTGATCTTGAGAACGGCTTTGGAGACTCGCCTGAGATCGTTGCCGAAACAATCAGACTTGCGGCGGCTGCCGGAGTTGTAGGTGGCTCAATCGAGGATGCAACCGGTCGCCCGGACCATCCGATCTATGAAATAGGGCCTGCGATTGAACGAGTGCGGGCAGCAGTAGCGGCGGCGCGTGCCCTTCCCTTTCCCTTCACTCTGACCGCACGGGCGGAAAACTATTGGCACGGTAGACCTGACCTCGGAGACACGATCAAGCGGCTACAGGCCTATCAAGAGGTGGGCGCAGACGTCCTGTATGCCCCGGGCCTAGCCACTAAGGACGAAATTGCCGCCGTCGTCAGCTCTGTGGATCGCCCGGTAAACGTGGTGATGGGATTGCAAGGCGTTCAACTGAGTCTAGATGAACTCTCCGCGATTGGAGTCAAGCGAGTCAGCGTGGGCAGCGCGCTCTGCCGCACCGCCCTTGGCGCCTTTCTTAGCGCTGCCCGCGAAATGCGAGAGCACGGTACTTTTTCGTTCGCACGGGCGGCCGTGAGCGCCAGGGAGATGAGCGCTGTCTTCACAGCTTGACAGGTGCGCCTCCTCGGGGCGCGTATTCAGGATTGGCTTCCTTCTTGATCACTAGCGCTGATGATTTTGAGATGGGTGTGGATTGAGCTGTAATAGGTGCAGAGGACCCATATTGGAGGATTGGTTCAGCCGTATTTTGGTGGCGGGTCCGGAGGGAATCATCACCTTCTTGGTGCCGAATCCAGCAGTCCCTTTCGCGAAGCCTACATCTTGTCTTCGCGCGGGAATCGGAATTCATTTGCGTATGTAACCATGTCGCGTGAGGTAGTCTGCTGTGGCTTTCACTGCTTCCACGCTTGTAGGTCTGGGTAGGGTTTCGGAGGACACCCAGCCATCGTAGCCCTGAGCTTCTAAGCGGTTCAGGAGGCCGTGAACGTTCAGGTGTCCGTAACCTGGTGGCCAGCGGTTGCTGTCCGCAATATGAAAGTGTACAATCCTGGACGCATAAGTATCCAAAGTATTCTCAATTACCTCCTCCTCGATGTTCATGTGGAACGAGTCCAGCAGAAGCCCAGTCGAATTGAGTTGATGTTGATCAATAAACTCCACAACATCTTTTGCGGTGTTCAAGGATTGCGTCTCGTACCGGTTCAATGCCTCCAGAGCAAGCCTTACCCGCGATTTGTTGGCTGCAGCGTCGCATTGCGTAAGGCAATCCTGAAGGTAAGCGGCCGTACGCTCATTACTGACAGGGCCCACTCCTCGAACTAGACCTATTATGACGGGTGCTTGAAATGCTGATGCAAACTTCACAAGCCCTTTGAAAACGGAAACTGCCTTGCCTCTCTTAGCAGGCTGAGGGTCTGTGAAGGATACTTTACTCTCAGAATACAGGAGTCCTGTCCCAACCGCGGCTACCTTCAACTCGGCCTCTTCGATCATCCCACTAATCCTGGACAGCAACGGTTCCTTGTCAGAGTTCAAGTTCAACTCGACGCCTTCGAACCCACACTCACGCAGGAGCTTCAGGGCGGTTCGAAAGTCCTGAAAGGATTTCGGCGTGCTGAAAAGATTTGGAATCTGGAAGCCCAGGCGTGGCGAAACTACAAACGAGAAACGCATTATCTCACGTAACTGCTCTCTCTTTGCAAGTCCACTCCTCAGCCTTGACTAATCAAGGCTTACGCTATAGCGTGCCCACTTGCGATGATTGCGGTGTGCCTTTGTTTAACCCATCCTGGGAAGTTCGTACACCGACTTCCAACCAGGGCTCTGCGGCTCTTTCAAGTATGGCTTCATTTCCTCGGCGGATCGAAGCGTAATCTTGTCGACCGGAGGAACTGTGCCAGCTGGGAAGGCTTGGAGAATTTCATCGTTAACTAGGGTAAGGTACCTTAGGATGGCGGCGATAGGCCTCTTTGCTTTCTTAGCGGACGCTAAAGCCGGTTTGCCTACAACGCCCTCAGGCGTTGCTCGGATTTCCATTGCAGCGTGCCCTTCACCCTCAGACCAGCGGTGTGGTCTCCGGAACGGGTCAACCGACTTGTCGAAGTGCCCCTCAGGTAGGTAAGAGATTCCCTGTGTACCCGGATGGGCTTGGTTCATATCAACCATTCCTGGAGGGAAGAGCAAGAGCGCGTTGGATGTTTCCGCTTCGTCGGCATGAACGAAATCCGTCTCCATCGAGTCCCCCTTACCAGTAGGGCCGAAGAACTCGCGTACCCCTCGGTGCCAATCCAGAACTCGGAATATTCCAGGAAGCTGATACCGCTTCATAAACTCCTGCAGAGCAGATTCCAGGACCCAAAGCTGCCCATGGTTGTTCACGATGATTTGTTTCCTGAAGCCGTCGTTCCAGAGTCCGAGCATAACTTCAATCATCGTTTCCCGCATAGTAGTCTCCGAAAGAATCACGGTCCCGGGCATGCCGAGGTGATGGTACGGGTGAGCTCCGTAGTTGAGAGGGCTGTGAGCCAGGTTTACCGGTGCACCTTTCTTTGCTGTATAACGGCGAACTCCCTCGCATATCTGCGAGACTACAAGCGTGTCTAGGCCGGAGATCGTATGCAGGCCATGGTTCTCCGTGCTACCCACAGGTATGAGTACTATGTCGTTCTTCCTTCTGTTCTCAATCAACTTCTGACGAACAGTGGTCTGAAGATAACTCCCAGGCTTCCCCAACTCCGGGGGAGAAGGAATCTCATAATCACGAAGAATCTCGTCAATTCTTTTCTCCGACGCATCCCAACTCTCCTTCTTCAATCTGCCCACGCTGTTATCTTCAAACATGATCGAGGGGCTGTCCGTCGTAATCCAGTTTCTACTAGGCATATAGATCGCCGCTTGAGCATTCTGCGGCGCAGGTTTATTATGCGTTTGGGGCCGATGCTTGCTACGATTTGACGCGCGGAAACGTTGTTGAATTCTTTTTTTGAATTTGTCTTCGGAACCTTGATTAGTCAAGTATACTGCTTATGCGCACCGAATTTATGGCCGTGAACTATTTGGCAGTGCTTGCAGCCTTAGGCGGAAAGAAAACCGTTCAGCTACCAACCTACGAATGGCCCGTCGAGTTTCTCAAACGATATGGTCAACGAGAGGCCGACGCTGTCGCAAATGTAATCAAACGTGGCATAGTGTGGGGCACCTTCGCTCCTGAAATCTCAGCCTTCGAGAAAGAATTCGCCGAGTACACGGGTGTGAAATACTCCATCTTCATGAGTTCCGGGACGGCGGCGCTTCATTGCGCTATGGCGGCAGCGGGCGTCCAACCAGGCGACGAAGTGATAACAAGCCCGCACACCTTCGTTGGTTCTGCCTCATGCATTCTGCAGCAGGGCGCAATCCCAGTATTCGCCGACATCGACCCCAAAACCTACACAATTGACCCTTCAAAAATAGAGGAGAAGATCAGCAAAGCAACCAAGGTCATCGAACCTGTCCACATCTACGGCCTTCCCGCGGATATGGATGCGATACAGAAACTCGCTGACGTGCACGGGCTGGTCATGGTAGAGGACGCTTGCCAAGCTCACGGAGCCGAGTACAAAGGAAAGAAGGTCGGTAGCGTCGGAGCGATGGGAACATTCAGCTTCAACGGAACCAAGAACATGCAGACTGGGGAGGGCGGAATGTTCGTCACGAACAGTGATGAATATGCAGCAACATCGGAAAAGGTCCGTATCTTCGGTGAATCCCTTCGCAAAGGCGTTCCCAGGCCGTACATGGCAGGCGGAATGGGCTGGAACTACAAATCAAACGAGATCACCGCCGCCCTAGGAAGAGTGCAACTGAGCCGGCTTGATGAAACGAACAAGGCGAGAATCGAAATGGCAGAGTTCCTAACTCGCCGCCTCAAGAAACTATCCGGCCTCGTGCCACCCTTCATACCCGAATATGCGAAAAGCGTCTACCACTACTACAAAATCGGCGTTGAACCGGGGAAGGCGGGTTCGAAACTCGCACCGACAGAGTTTCGCGACCGGATTGTCGTCGCCCTCCAAGCGGAAGGCGTCAGGGCAGCAATTTGGTGTGCGCGGCCCATCTACATGCAACCCGTCTTCCAGGCAAGAGAAGGCTGGGGTAAGGGATTTCCATGGAAGAGCCCCTATGTGACGAGGGATGTCACTTATCCAAAGGGCCTCTGCCCAGTCGCTGAACGCATCTCAAACGAAACCTTCAACCTGTCCCTTCATCCGCCCAATGGGCTTGACCTAATGGAAGAGTATGCTCTGGCGTTTGAGAAAGTGATTGAATACGTAGATGAGTTGGAGCAAGTGAAGGTTCCACCATGGGAAGAATGGTGGGGCGGCTACGTCCCAGCGTTCGGCCAACAGAAAGAAGCAGCCACGATGGAAGAAATATCTGGCTACCGCTAAACAACCAGCTAATTCGCGTCAGCGGCCTTTCGGAAACTACTTGCCTTTCTTAAGTGCTTCAGGGTTAACTGGGTTCGGGGGCATCTCGCCTTTCAGCCCTGCGATGAGATTGTCAGCGGCCATGAGCCCCATTTTGGTTCTCGCAGCGACGGATGCGCTCGCGATGTGCGGGACAACGATGACGTTGTCGAGCGTCAGCAACGGGTGGTCTGCCGGCATAGGTTCGGGTTCTGTTACGTCGAGTGCCGCGTAAGCAATCTTCCCGCTCTTCAAAGCCTCGTACAATGCCATGTTATCAACGATTGGCCCACGTGACGTATTCACGAGGATCGCTGTCCCCTTCATCTTCTCAAATTGCTTGGCGCCCATGAGGTGTTTTGTTTCAGCCGTTAGGTTCGTGTGTAATGTAATGAAGTCTGATTGCTCCAAGAGCGAGTCCATGTCAGCGAACTTTATTCCCAGCTCATCCTCAGCCTCCTTATTCCGGACCACATCATGGTAGAGTAACTTCATCCCGAAGCCCTTCGCGCGTTTCGCCATGGCAACGCCAATTCTTCCGAGGCCAACGATTCCTAAGGTTGCTCCGTGTACGTCTGGGCCTAGCAGGATCATTGGTCCCCAAGTTTTCCATTTCCCAGCACGAACAACCTTGTCCCCCTCAACAACCCGCCTAGCTGCTGATAGGAGTAGAGCGAAGGTTAGATCCGCTGTCGTGTCGGTCAGAACGCCGGGCGTGTTTCCAACGATTATGCCGCGTCTCGTCGCCTCTGGGATGTCAATGTTGTCGAACCCTACCGCATAGTTGCTGATGACTCTAAGCTTGGGCGCCTTCTCCATGAGTTCCGAATCTATTTTGTCGGTCAGTAGGCTTACTAGGCCATCGATTTCTCTAACATTCTCAAGTAGAACGTTTCTAGGCGGCGGTAGCTCGCCATCCCACACTCTTGGATCACAGAACGAATGAATTCTATCCATCGCCTCTTTCGGCAGAAGACGTGTTACGTAGACCTTCGGTTTCACTTTAACCACTTCCATTAATCCGAGCTAGAGTAGACTCCAGGCTTTCTTCCAAGCTCTCTTTCCGTTCGCGATCAC
>JBAVCK010000143.1:0-10748 GCA_049586635.1 Bathyarchaeia archaeon | reverse complement strand
GGCCTGTAATCAAACTTAAGGCGATTAGGATAATGCATGGAATCAGTAGGAGTTTCGGTATCTTCACCGCGCCGTTTCCGTTAAGGTGACTGCTTGGTTCTGCGAAGGCGACAACCCGTATGACGCGGAAGTAGTACGCTATGGAGATTAGTAGGTTGAGCAGCATCATCACAACCGCCGCGTCGAGTATGATCGACCCCGCGGCCAGGCTTGAGAGAACTATCAACAGTTCACTCCAGAACAAGCCGAAGGGTGGGACGCCGGTCATGGCTAAAGCGCTGAGCCCGAACAAGGCCGCGAGGATTGGACTCTTCCTTCCTAAGCCTGCCATTTCAGTTAGGCTTCTTGTGCCAATCTGGAAGGTGACGATTCCTGCTAGGAGGAACAACATCCCCTTCAGGAGGGCATGGTTCCAGATGTGGAAAATGCTCGCCGCGAAACCTTGCGGTGTGAGCGTGGCGATTCCGAGGAGTATGTAGCCGACTTGCGCGATGCTCGAATAGGCCAGTAGCCGTTTCAAATCATCCTGCTGTAACGCAGACAAGTTGCCCACGAACATAGTAGCTACCGCCGCGGCTGCAAGCATTGGCTGAGCTAGAATCACGTAAGCCGGGAGGGTTAGGATTCCGCCGAGTAGACGGATGAAGGCGAAGCTCCCCACCTCGATGATAATTCCAGACAGGAGCGCGCTCATTGGGCTAGGGGCGGCGGGATGGGCGTCAGGCAACCACATATGTAACGGTGCAATCGCGGCTTCGACGCCAAACCCTACGAAGACCAGGAGAATCGCCAACGTTCCAATTGGGGTTATGTTGGCGAAACCTTTCACATAATTCTCAATGTTCAACGTCCCCGTTAGGCCGTAGATCAGGGCGATGCCGTAGAGCGCGGTGAGGCTTCCGATTCCGCTCATTAGGAGGTATTTGACCGTCGCTTCGATGGCTTCCCAGCTGTGCTTGTAGAAGGCAACTAGGCCGTAGGCGGCGACGCTCATACCCTCCCAGCCAATGAAGAACGTGAGGAGGTCGCCCGAGACTGTGACGGCGTATATGCTCAGGTAGAGTAAGAGAATCAGGGATTGGAAGAGCGCGCAACTCCCCTCCTTAGAGAGGTATGCGATCGAGTACACGCTGATCAGAACGCAGAGTAGAAGCGCGATTGTGGAAATGTAAACGCCTAGCTGCGTTATCGTGAAGGTTGTAGCTAGCAGGCTGGGTTCGAGGCGAATTACAATGGGCTTACCAGTCGCCAGCACAGTCGCGGCCTGCTGCCAGTTGCTGTAGCCGATCAGAGCGAAAGCTGCGAGGCCTATCACTCCGCTAAGAGCAGAACGGTGCGTTGTTCTTCTCTTGAATATGAGGTCGAGGATGAGTATGGCGAATGCGCCTAAGAAGCCTGGGGCGAAAGTTGCGAATAGCGTGAGCCAATCGTTCATAGGTACAGCACCATCCATAGCACGAGAATCGCCAAAACTGCAAGCATAGGCCAGAGGTTCTTCCCTAGAATTCCGGTCTGAAACTCTCTCACCGCACTCGAGATCTTGGAGAGGGGTCGAACGAACACTGCTAGGTAGAATGCGTCAAACCCATACCCAGCCAGCATCACCCGCCTCAAGGCACCAAGGCCGGAGTGGTGTTCGAGAAATGCCTGCGGGTCAGGTTTGTGGAGGTAGAACGCAAAGTACGAGGGCGCTAGCCCGATCAGAATCGCAATGAGGGAAGCGCCGATAATTGGCAGCTCGAAGGCAAGGTTCTCTGTTATTCCAAGTAGGTTCGCGGCTGGGCTTTCTACAAAACCCAACCCGAGTACGCAAGCGCTTAGGATTAGGAGCGGTATCGTCATGACCTTCGGTGACTCGTGGATATTCTTCTCTTGCGCCATCTTACTCTCGGGCCCGAAGAAGACTTTGAAGAGCGCACGGAACATGTAGAATGATGTGAGCATCGAGACAACAAGAATTAGCAGGGCTTGTACGTTCTGGCCGGCGAGGGATAGTTCGGTTATGACTAGGTCTTTGCTCCAGAAACCAACGAACGGGGGAACACCCGCCAGGGCGAGTGTTGAGAATAGGAATGCGATGAACGTGATGGGCATGCGCTTCCGCAACCCGCCCATCTCATCCATATTTCGAGTTCCCAGAACGTGGATGATTGAACCCGCAGCCAAGAATCCCAGAGCTTTGAAGAAGCCTTGACTCATGAGGTGGAACTGGGACGCGAACCATCCGCCCGCTGTTCCGGTTCCAAGTGCGGCGAACATAATTCCGAGCTGGCTGATTGTTGAGTAGGCTAGGACTCGTTTTATGTCCATGGTGACGGTGGCGATGCTTGCCGCTAGCAAGGCTGAGATTATGCCCACCCAACCAACCGCGGAGAGCCATGTTTGGCTGTAGGAGAAGATTGTGTAGGTTCGGGCGACTAGGTATACGCCGGCGTTAACCATTGTTGCAGCATGGATTAGGGCGCTGACGGTCGTCGGCCCTTCCATTGCATCGGGTAGCCAAACGTGGAGCGGGACTTGCGCCGACTTCCCCATTGCGCCGACTAGGATTAGGAGTCCTGCGGCTGCAAGGACCGTTGCAGGAATTAATCCTTGAGATGCGAGCGTACCTAGTTTCTGGAAATCCACGGTGCCGCTTGTGACGTAGAGCCAAAGAAACCCGACCAGTAACGCTGCGTCCCCAACCCTTGTGACGAGGAAAGCCTTCAGTCCCGCACGGACTGCTTCAGGCCGATCATACCAGAAGGCAATTAGGAACGCGGAGCAGATGCCTACTATTTCCCAGAATATGTAGAGCTGGAGAAAGTTTCCGGCAAGGACGAGCCCAGTCATAGCTCCGATGAAGAGTTGGACGAGTGAATAGTACCTGGGCAGGCCTTTCTCATGGCCCATGTAACCCTGTGAATAGACGACGATGAGGAAACCGAGTGAGTTCACCACCACCGCCAAGAAGGCCGCTAAGCCGTCTACGTGCACCTTCACTTGGAAACTGTAAACTGACAGCCACGAAATCGACGAATCGATAATCCTGCCACTCTGGACCTCGAGGAGCAGGTCGATGGCTAAGAGGAAAGTGAGCCCAGTTATGGTTGCGGCAAACCAGTTCCTTACCTTTGGCCAGCGGGATAGGGCGAGGGTGAAGGGTATGGCGATGAAGGGCAGGGCCCAAACGAGCCATTCCGCGTAGAATGTGGTCAATGGACGAGCCTCCTAATCTCCCATGGGTTGAGGGTACCGTACCTTCGAAATGTCAGAATCACGAGGGAGAGGGCTAGCGCTTCAACGCTTGCACCGATGGAAATGGAGAGAACGACGAGCGACGTCGCGAAAAGCGTGACTTCGCCGTTGATTAGGCCTCCGGCGAAGAGTGCGAGGTTGACGCCCCAAATCATCACTTGGAAACCCATAATCGCCTTGACAAGGTTCTTTGCAGCGGCGATTGTCCCGAAACCTGAAACGAACAGTAGGGCCGCGAAGACCTGCAAGAGCTGTTGCTCGTTCACTTCTCTGGGCCCCCTTCCCTTGAAAACAGGTTCATTACGCCAAGCATTGCGGCGGCTACGAGTATGACAACCAGCAGTAGGTCCCAGGACCGTAGGGCCCACAGAAACGCGAGCGGGTCACTCGCTTGGCTTGCCAACCCTACAAGTTGGGTTTGTTCCTGCACTCTTACGGCGAATGGCTCAAAGTTTGAGACCAAGACGACAAGCGGGATCGCGGCGAGAATCGCAATAATCATTCCAGTATAGTTTTCTTTGCTGAGCTTATCCGTGTAGCTGAAGGCTTGGCCGCCGACGATCATTAGTATGACCATGAAGAGCACGGAGACCGCGCCGGCGAAGGTTATGATGTGGAATAAACCCGCGAAGGTTGCGCCATAACTGATCAGTAACACGCCGAAGATTATGCTAGAGTAGAAGAGCATGATTAGAGACCAAACGAGCTTGCGTACCATCAAGGCTACGATGGTGGCGCCAACTAGCATTGCTCCCAGGATTAGGGAAATTTCGAAGCTCATTTTGCAAGAGCCTTCTTCATCACCAAGTCTTCTTTGTGTGGTGTAGCTAACTCGAACTGTTTCGTCATCTCAAGCGCATTGAACGCGCAATTGTCGACGCATTCACCGCAGAAAATACACGTAGCTAACTCGAAGACTGGTCGTTTGACGGGCAATACGCGGTCGCCGACCTTGCGAGTCCCAAAATCAACCATCGTTATGACGCTGGCAGGGCAGACCATTGCGCAGACCTGGCAACCCGTGCATTTCTCTGGGTCAATGTCTAATTTCCCACGGAACCGTTGCGGTAAGTCCACCTTCTGGTATGGGTAGAATTGCGTGCTGGGTTTCTCGATTAACGTGCGGAACATTTCGGGGATGGCTGCGCCCGCTCTTCTACGCGGCAAGAAAGACTCCTCCCTGAATTATCACTAGGACTAGTGCAAGCTGCCCCAAGCTGACGGGGGTCAGTACCTTCCAGAACAGTTCGGTTGCTTGCCCGATCTTTATGCGGGCGAGCGCAGTTTTCAGCACGAATATCAGGAAGCCAACTGCTAGAACTTTGATTATGAAATAGAAGAAGTACTGGACCCAGCCCGGGACGGCTGCGCCAAGCTGTGGGCCAAGGGGTCCGCCGAGGAAGAGTGAGACTGCCAGCGCTGAACCGAAGACATAGCCTACTTCTTTTGTGAGCTTAAGAAAGGCTAATGCGCGGCCGGAGAATTCTGTGAGCCAGCCGGCCACAATTTCTGTTTTGGCGCTGGGGATATCGAAGGGGGGTTTCTCTAGTTCTGCCATGAGGGCGATAATGTAGACTACGAAGGCGAATGGCATCACGAAAACGTTCCAGACCCTAGTTTGGGATGCAACGATTCCCTCCACGGAGAGGCTTCGCGAGTAGATTGCTGAAGTGATTATTGCGAGGACTAACGGGATTTCGTAGCTAACGTACTGCAAGACCAGCCTGCCCGTAGCTATGGTCGTGAAGCTGCTAGCGGAGGAGTAGCTCAGAACTGCAACTACGAACGCTGCATAGGCTAGGAGGAAGAGTATGGCCAATAAATCGAAATCGAAGCCAGCAATAGGCACCAAACCGATTATCGGAATGAAAAGCATCGATAGTAGAGGAGCAAGGAAGTAGAGCACTGGGGCGAATAGAAAGATCACTTTGTCTGCATGGGAAGGAATTATCTCCTCCTTGAAGAGTAGTTTCAGGAAATCGGCCAGCGGCTGAAGTATTCCTGATGGGCCAGTGATCTTTGGGCCTATTCGGCCTTGCATTCGGGCCGCAGTTTTTCTATCAAGCCAGTCAAACAGAAATCCCATCACGATGGTGAATAGTACACCGGGGAAAATTATGGCTTCCAAGATTGTTATGGCCGACACTTTTTCGCCCTCTCTGGGAAGTAGTAATTGATACCGTACCGCCTCAGCTGCTCACCTGACCATGTCCACTGGCGGTTCGTCTCAGTGTCCAAGAAAGACATCCTGTCCATGCAGCCGAAGCAAGGGTCGATTGCTGTGAGAACTATTGGTACGTCGGCGATGGTCTGCCCCTTCAGAATCTCTAAGGCGGTGGGCAGGTTAGCTAAGGTTGGAGTCCTGACCTTAACGCGTTCTGGGGTTCTTCCGCCGCCAGACTTGACGTAATAGAAAATCTCGCCCCTTGGGGCTTCGCAATGCGTGGAATACTCGCCCGCTGGAATTATGGGCGGAATCTTAACCCTGATTGGGCCGTCGGGTAGATGCTGAACGGCATAGCTGATCATGTTGGCTGAGGCTACGATTTCGTCCAAGCGGAGTTGGAGGAGTGCGTGGACATCGCCTTCGTTTCTGATAATTATGTCGAAGGGTACTTCATCGTAGGCCGCGTAGGGGTCGTTCAACCGAACGTCCTTCTGCAGCCCCACATAACGGGCCATCGGCCCAACAGCACAAAGCTTCTCCGCAGTCTCCGAGCTTAGCGTTCCAATCTTCTCTGTCCGCTCAAGCATTGTTTCCTCAGTGTCAATGATTTCCTTGTAATACCGCGCCCGGTCCACGAGGAACTTCATTCGCTCGACAATTCTATCTTCCATGCCTTCAGGCATGTCGCGCCTAACGCCTACGAAGGCGTTCATTGACTTGTGAACTCGGTTGCCAGAAATCGCTTCCACTAGGTCGAGCACAACTTCGCGGTCGCGCCAGACCCACATGAATAATGTTTCGAAGCCAGCCCAGTGCCCCATCAGCCCGACCCAGAGCAAGTGGCTGTGGATCCTTTCCATCTCTGCGATGATTAGCCGGATGTATTTGGCCCGTCTCGGCACTTCATAGATTGTTAGGCCCTCTACCGCTTGCCCGTAGGCTAGGCTGTGAACGAAGCTACAGATGCCACAGGTCCTCTCGAACATGTACATGTTCTGCACCCAAGGCCGAGTTTCAGCTGCTTTCTCAAGGCCCCGGTGAACATATCCGATTCTCGGAATGACCTGTACGATTCTTTCGCCCTCGAGAATCAGTTTGAAGTATTCAGGCTCCTTTAGGGCGGGATGGATTGGTCCGAAGGGAACAAGGTTCTCCGCGGAGTACTTCATCAGACCCGCTGATTCTTCCCTTCGTTTCGATTGATCCTCAGCGCTCATTTGCCCTCAACCTCCAAATGTAGCCTTTTTCGAATTTCATTAGGCTTCGAGTTTTTCAGAAGTGGCGGCGGCAGGTCCGCGGGCCAAGTGTCCGGAAGCAGCAGCTTTCTATCCATCCATGGGTTGCCCTCGAAGTTGGCGCCGAACATCTCGTGAATTTCCATCTCGTAGAGGATTGCGCCTGGAACGATGTCCACTATTGAGGCAGCAGTTGGCTGCGTCTTCGGGACGAATGTTTTCACGTCGATCATTTCCTTGTCCCTCGAGAAGTGGTAGATGATTCCAATATTCTGGCCTAGGTCGAGGCCTGTCATTGTGGATAAGTGGCGGACGCGGAGGTCGTTGACAAGGCGGGAGATGAAACCCTTGACGTTTTTCTGGTCGATTTCGACGGTGACCTCTCCTTCCCTCAACACGGTGAACTTGCCATTAGCGTCCGCGGCGTAATTCCTGAGTTGCTGAAACAAAACTTCGCTCATTTCACTTCCCCCAAGAGCTTCAGCACTCCGTACATAATTGCCTCAGGGCGCGGGGGGCAACCTGGGATGAACATGTCGACGGGTATGACGTCTTGAACTCCCTGGCCAACATTGTAGCAGCCCTTGAATACGCCGCCAGCGGCCGCGCAGGCTCCTATGGCAATCACATGTTTCGGTTCGGGTATCTGTTCGTAGACCCGTTTCAACCTGTCCTTGGTCTGAGCGTTCACTGTTCCAGTAACCATGAGAACGTCTGCATGCCTAGGGCTCGGTACAAGGACGGCTCCGAACCTCTCAATGTCGTAGCGTGGCGTCAGGCTAGCGACAAGCTCGATATCGCAACCGTTGCATGAGGAGGCGTTTATGTGGTAGACCCAAGGGGATCGCTTTCTCGCCCATTTCGCTATTTGTTCAAGCAAGCTCCGCGCCTCCAGTTCCTACGAACCAAAGCATCATAACGAACAGGGAGAAACCCCCCGCCAAAGTGAATAGAAGCGGCCACAGAAATCCCCTAGCTGCAATCGAACTAGCGAGAAGTAACCCGATTACTTCGAATGCTACAAAGAGCGCTGCGTAGACGAATAACTCGGAGCTGTATTTCCCACGCTCGGGTGGAAGTTCTTCTCCCCCCGCAAACGCGTCATACTTCGGTCCGCTGCCCATACTAACCTTGCCAAGCCTTCCCGCCACAAAGTAGAAGGCCAGCACGAAGATTACGACCGACAAGATCACAGTGGCAAGGTCAAAGCTAACCAGCAATCGCGTAGCCTCCTTCTATCAAATTAGTTGTGATGAACTTTGAAACGTTCATCGCGGTTTCCCGAATTTCTGGAGAAAGAGTGTCATTGAACTCCGTCTGCCTCGGCTGGATTGCCAGAATCCAGACCTCGCTCTCGGGGAACAATCGTTCTGCTAGAACTTTCAGCGGGATGCCGTGAGTTGTAAAGAACGGATAGCTTGTCTCCCCAACGGGCAACAGAGCTGCTTCCCCAGGCCGCCGCTCCATCTCGCAGGCATCGATGAATATTACACGTTTGAGTCCGAGCCTGGCAATCCCCGAAATAAGCGCTTCCACGTTATCTTCGGCGTCAAATAGGTAGGCGCCCTGCGGCAACGTTCCATCTGTTGCTTCCATTACGGCCTTCACGGCGTAGCTTCCAACATAATCGTCGCCGCGCATAGGGTGGCCAACGCCGACGATACCAAGCTTTTCTTCTGAAGAACAAGCCTTCACGATTTTCTTAAGTTGATTTTGCCAAATTTCAGTCGAGGCCGTCCTTTTTCGTGGCTGTTCTAGCTTAGCCAAGATCAAACGAACCTCAATGCGGGCCACTGCGCCAGAAGCTACTTAAGCGGTCACTTTAGTTCTCGTGCCTGAAAAGAAGCTTTTCACGCAAAAAGTAGTGAGACTATATTCCTTTTCTAGGTTGCCTTCGAATCATACTTACAGTTCTCTCACTTGTCATTGGTCCTCAACGCGAAACCACTTATTTGAGATTCATACCAAGGGTGAAACGACCACCCGGAGTGCGCTGTGAAGAGCGAAATGCCAAGCGAAATCAGCACGGTTACCTTCGTAAATCGGATATACCAAAACCTAGAGGAAGCCAACCGGGCGGAAATCGAAGCATTATACCATGACATTATGGGTGCCGGAGTAATTCTCCCCTCAGGAGAAGGGCGTTCGAAAGGCGCGCTCAGCATTGCTTGCAGTGAAATGGCCAAGATGCGCGGGGGTAAGCTCGTTCTAGACCGTGGAGACATCGGGTTCCCGGGTCGAAACCTCATGGAAGCTGCACCAATTCTGAGACAGCGTTTTGGGCAGGTATGTTTACTGATCAACTCGGGCAGCGGCAAGTCACTGATGCCTCTCCTTGACGCACAACATTTAGCCATGTATGTTGCGGAGCATGGAAACCCACGAGACTTCCGGATAGACGCGGTGACCTCCGACCGAGACTCACCTATCGGTAAACTGGGCACTAAGTATGGGAATGTGCTCTTGCTCAAGGGGCGGGAGCCTGATGAGGCACCGACCGAATCCAAAGAGTTTCGGACGACTGGAATCCTTGAAGACCTGTTTATCCTAGGCACGGGTGTGCTCTTTCAATCAATTGCCGAAGCATTATACGAGAACGCGCCAGCGGATCGAGTTGTATCACGATCTAAACAGCTCTTCTCAGAAATCGGCTCGCTTGTAGATGACTTCGTCGCCTCAGGCTTCTTCAAATCATTAGTAGACGCCCTCGAACAGAGGCACTCATGCTTCTTCGTTGGGCTAGGTAGCGGCAGGGAGGTTGCGCGCATGACGGCCGTGCGTGTTGGGCATGTGAAGCGTGCGATGGGCGACCAGATTTACGTGGCAGGGGAATCTAATACACCGGCACCACGCGCGGGCGACGTTCTAATTGTCATCTCTAATAGTGGAGAGACGGAGATTGTGGCTGGCTGGTGCAAAAACTTCAAACGCATGGGAGCACTCGTCGCATCAGTGGTTGGAAACCCAGACAGCACCATAGCCGCAACCTCCGACCTGTCCTTCACAATAAAGGGGAACGGAGTTGAGGGGAGGCCTAACAGTTTCTACGTGAAGGCCGCCTTCGCACTCAGCCCACTTCCGATATACCTAGTAGAGAAGGTTGCAGAACGCGGCCTAAGGTTACCTGAATACATACTCAGATGGCACCATTCCGTAACCTCTTGAAAAAATATCTCCATTCGCGAGGGAGAGAGAGCTAAGGAACTCGGAACCGCCTGATTGATCCTTAGTCACCCGAATCCTTTGAGAGAACCTCCGCAAGCGTGTTCCTGTTGCGTAGGCGTCGAAGGTGGAGAAGGCCGTAACTGAACCGCTTGACAAAGTGCATGTGGATTTGGACCAATCCACTTACCATTTGCGCTGTAAGCACGGTGCATACCGCAAGCGCCTAGGTGTGGCGTGGGTTCGAATGCCTTTCCTTCACGTTCACGATGACCCCAATCCCTGAATATCCAACAGCACCGCAACGCTGGCCGTGATCCCATTAACCACTTTCCTGGTTACTAGGTTGAAGCGGGGATGCCTAGCAACATGGTGGTTAGTTGCCAGCGACTAACCACTATGTTCAAAGGTCCACGGCGAGGGACATGACAACGCAAACGGGATTCAAACGGCATGCTGGCGGTTGAAATTGTATGACGGTTTTCGGGAATTATCACACAAATTGCACTTTCCGCGTTGACTGTTGCCGGCGACCGCTATGCTTTTTCAGGCCAGGTTCAGCGCTGGGAAAGGGCTTAGACTAAGACTCTCCTCCTTTGGTGACTCATGGTTACGAGTAGGAGATTTGCACATTTCAAGAAGGATGTTGTCCCTCCCCGAATGAAGGAGATGCCTGAAGGCGGTTTTTGCATTTCGACCAACTGGTTATGATGATCGGTCCGATTGCTCCCCACTTCGCAATCTTCTCCTTGGAGGGTCGCTGAAGCATCGTTATTCTACGGCTACTGTGCGGACGGGGCGGAATAGGCTTTCATAATACTCTCTCATCCATGGCAGTATTTCGCGTCCCAGCAAGTTCAAGAATCGTCCTTCGATGGGGCTGGCGCTGTGGATGTAAACTCGATCGAAACCCATCTTGAGAAAATCACCCAGGCGCTTTATGATGT
>JBAVCK010000142.1:0-2395 GCA_049586635.1 Bathyarchaeia archaeon | reverse complement strand
AGCAGGACCTGTACAATCGGGACACCACTCCGTTGTTCGAAGCCTTAGTTTAGAACAACCCTTACTTTTTCTTCTCTTTTCCGTGGACGCCGGGCGTCGTCATAGCGAACGGGTCCAATATTTCATCGAGTTGATGAGCGGAGAGTAAGCCCTTCTCCAACACCACCTGGCGCAAGGGGACCCCACGTGCCAGCGCTTGCTTCGCAACTTCGGTCGCCTTCTCATAACCAATGAAGGGGTTGAGGGCCAATGCTATGCCTGCGCTTTTTTCAAGCAAAGCAGTGCACCTTTCTTCATTTGCCTTAATGCCCTTCACGAGACGCTCATTGAATACCCGTATGGCATTTGTTAGGATTAGGAGTGACTGGGTTAGGTCGTATGCTATTACGGGCATCATCACATCCAGTTCCAACTGGCTCGCCTGCGCGGCCATCATAATTGTTACGTCGTTCCCAATGACTTCGAAGCAAACCATGTTTAGCATTTCAGCGATACTCGGGTTCACCTTACCTGGCATAATCGAGGACCCAGGCTGGACGGCGGGCAGGGTTATTTCCCCAATCCCCGTAACAGGCCCAGAACTCATGAGCCGCAGATCATTAGCGACCTTTGTTAGATCCACGCTCAGTGTGCGCAGCGCAGCGGAGAATGTTACGAAGTCGGCCATGGATTGCATCAATGCCGCATAATGGCGGGCGACTCTGAACTTGAAACCCGTGTACTTGGAGAGGTTCTCCACTGCAAGTTTCACATACGTCGGGTCGGCGTTCAAGCCAGTGCCGACGGCTGTGCCCCCCAAATTGAGTTCCAGCAACTTGTCGACGGCGTTTTGAATTGTTTGGAGGTCGTCCTCCAGATTCCTCGCCCAAGCTGCGAATTCCTGGCCTAGCCGAATTGCACCTGCATCCTGTAAATGCGTGCGACCAGACTTCACTATGCGATCGAATTCCTTCGCCTTCTCATCAAAGCTTTGTTTGAGCGAGGCAACGGCTCCAATGAGTGGCTTAGCCATCAACACGCCCGCTACACGAATGAAAGTTGGATAGGTGTCATTGGTGGATTGTCCCATGTTGACGTGGTCGTGAGGGCTCACCAGTTTGTAGTCGCCTTTTCGGCCGCCCAGAATTTCAATGGCTCGGTTCGCTAGAACTTCGTTCGCGTTCATGTTGTGGGAAGTCCCTGCCCCAGCCTGGAAAACATCAACGACAAATTGGTCGTGCAAGGCACCGTTAAGAATCTCATCAGCTGCGGAAGCAATCGCCCGCCCCACTTTCTCATCCAATAAGCCTAGTGAGAGATTCGCCTCCGCGGCAGCCTTCTTGACTAGTATCGTTGCCTTGAGGAATTCCGGCAACGGCCTAATTCCGCTGATTGGATAGTTATCTACAGCCCTTGCAGTTTCAGGGCCGTAGTATGCCTGCGCCGGCACTCGCACAGGTCCAAGCGAGTCTCTCTCAACCCTTACGTCGCTATTTTTCGACATGAAACGGACGCCGAGTGGGTTGTAGTGCGGCGGCAATAAAGGCCTTAGGCCCAGCATTTGGAATATGGCGAACCAACGATTTATGACTCGTGCGGAAACACTCACAATCCTCAGAACCCAGTTCAAGACTGATTCTATGGGGGTACTCCCAACAACGCATCGCAAATACGAGCAAACACTAAATATGGTAATACAGCACTCTTGCTACCTCGTTGAGGCAATGGTACGCTTGGAAAGTTCCGGTGTTTTCGTTCCAGAAGCCTAAACGAACTCTTTCACTAGTCTCTATGCGGCATTGTTCTCGGGAGTGGTTTGGTGTTGAGTAAGGAAATTGGGATTACTGTGAAGAAGGCTGAGGACCTTTCGGAATGGTACACACAGGTAGTTACTAAGGCCGAACTTGCTGACTACGCTCCGATGAAGGGTTTCATGGTTCTTCGACCCTATGGGTATTCGATATGGGAGAAGATTAAGGAGTGGTTGGACGGGAGGCTTAAGGAGTCCGGGCACTCGAACGCTTACTTCCCGCTTTTCATTCCGGAAAGTTACCTCAAGAAGGAGGCTGAGCACTTCAAAGGTTTCACCCCGGAAGTGTTCTGGGTAACGGAGGCAGGAGAGAATAAGCTCTCTGAACGGCTCGCGGTTCGTCCCACATCTGAAACCATAGTCAACGACGCGTATTCGAAATGGGTTCGAAGCTGGCGAGACCTTCCGCTGTTGATCAACCTCTGGAACTCGGTACTGCGGTCTGAGATTACTGCTACCCGACCCTTCATCAGAACCTCTGAGTTCCTTTGGCAGGAAGGCCATACTGTGCACGCTACTAAGGAAGATGCGGACAAGGAGGTCATGATGATACTGGAATTCTACCGGCGGCTGGTCGAGGAGCAGATGGCGGCCCCAGTTCTGCTC
>JBAVCK010000141.1:0-13733 GCA_049586635.1 Bathyarchaeia archaeon | reverse complement strand
CAACTGTCTCGTCGATGACTAGTGGTACTGCCAGTTCGGATAGCTTTGCTGGGGATGCCTCTTTGCCTGCACGTCCTTCATCGTCAAGGTATGCTTCCTCTCTCCTTGTGTCTGAGACGGTCACGGTTCTTCCTGTGTTCGCAGCCTTCACGGTAACTCCAGGACCGTCTAAGGGAAACTCTGAGAAAGACGGAGCTGTCCCCCGCTTTCCCTTGAAGCGAAGGCATCTTCTTTCCGCATCGACCAACGAGAAGTCAGCCGAGCTGAATCCAAGTGTGAATTCTATAGCATCAAGCGTGTACTTCACTACCTCGTCAACCTTCGTGGCGGAGCTAAGTTGCGATGCATGTCGATGTAGCGCCATCAATTTCTCTTCGTATTCGTTGCGCTTGCTTTTGCGCTCACCGTTGCTCTTGGTTGTCAAAGCTTTCGCCTTCACAACCTTTCGTTTTCTTTTCTTCAAATTTCTCAGCTCAACTTGCTCATTCAATTATCGGGAGGTAAGGTCTGTAGCTTTCTCTTCGCTTCTTCAACGTACTCCAGGAGGCTATGGTTTGGGTTCTCATCGAACTCAAGCTGGAGCTTGGAGTAGAATCTCTTGGCGATGGCTTTGCCTATGGTTTTCACGCTTGAACCGAACGTCTTCTCTAGAATGGAGAAGAAAGCCTCTAGGCGGTTTGGTAACTCATCCTTAGTGATAGCACAGAATCTCTCCAGATGCAAATATAACGAATCTAGCACGCCCTTGCCTAGAAGTGCAGTCATGGTCTCGTCTATGGATTCGAGTAGAGCATCATTGAACTCTTTGCTGGTTTGTGGCTGTTCCAACGCAATCAGCGAATCTTTAAGGGATTCATGCGTCAGCGCCTGAGAGATTCATTCCTCGATCTTCACTATGCCTCGTTTCACCAGAATCTTATCGTGGTCTTTGAGGAACACTATTAGGTCGCCGTTGTCAGCTCTCAGGAATTCTCTTACCGATTTCGGGAGTGTCAGTTGGTACTTTCCCGTAATAGTGGACTTACCCACGACCTCCATGGAATCACACCTGCATGGAAACAAGGAATACGTGGTCAAAGGTAGTTCGTCACCGGCAACGGGGTTGTTTGGTAACAACGGATAGGCGTAGGAATCTGGACTTTTGGAGGAGAAAAAATCGCATTGCGCGCCAGCATCTAGGCCGATGCTGGTTCTCTAGTGGTTCGTCAGGTGAGTGATAGGTGACAGGGCCAGATAACGGCAAAGTAGAGGGGCATCGTAACCAACAGGATGAACACTAAGGAAATCGTGCTTTCAACGACTGGTGCGAGCACTCTAATCTGAACCGTTGCCGTTCGTCGTCGAAACGTGGTGGTGCGCAGGCCTATTCGCTGTTCTTGATACGGGACAACACGTAACTCGTCCGTGAACTGAACCGTTACAATATGTACATGTCATAGGGCCACTGCTTGATAGGCTGTAGGCGGCTCCTTATGGAACGTGACTTGCTAACAATCCTTGTTCTGGGCGTTGCTTTTGCCGTTTTCTACGCGGTGGCCCAGTTGTGGGGGTGGTGGCTCACGGTCAGCACGGATGTGCTCTTCGTCTTGACTTCCGGAGTCACCGCAGCATTTGGGTTCCTTGTCGTGATGGGGGACAGAGGAGATGTAACGGCTCTAACTCATCTAAGGCAGCGACTTCGTCGCGTCCATATGGGTTTCTTTCTAGCGATTCTACTCTGGTTCGCAGGTGAATTCACATGGTTGATCTACGAGGTAATACTGGGCGTTCGAATACCGTACCCATCAATTGCTGACGTCTTCTACTTGGCAGGGTATGTTCCGGCCCTTGTTTCGATTGTTGGTTTTATGACGATTTTCAGGAAGCTAGTTACGTTTTCAAAAGAGATTGTTTCGATTCTTGTCGGTTTGCTAATCATTGGAGTGACCGCTGCCTTCCTGCTATATCCATTGTCCATCTCGTCATCTCCGGCTTTCGTTAAGGTGTTCGACCTAGCGTATCCTCTCTTGGACGCGGTTTTGGTGGCGTTGGTGATGATGCGGTTGATCGCTTTCGTCGGTACCTCCATCGGAAAGCCTTGGATATGGATTTTCAGTGGGCTGCTCTTGTACTCGTTTGCGGACATATTGTTCAGCTGGGGGACGCTGACGAAATGGTATTACTCGGGTCATCCAATTGAACTAATGTGGCTGTATGGGTATCTGGCGTTGGTTTTGGGATTCAACCGGCAAAGAAAACAATTCAACTTGGTAGCAAAACCTAGTTGATCTCTCCCCGTCTGACAACCAAAAGAACGAGGAAAAGGCCATTAATGAAAGAGCAAGAAGTGAACCAGACAGGAACTTGCTGAGGGGACATACTGTTGAGTGAAGAGTCTAACGAGGAAGAGGAAAAGCAGCGCGAGGAATCGCAAGAGGAAGATCAGCGGGAGCAGGAAGACGAGGAAGAGCTGAAACGGGAAGGAGCTGACGAGAGCGCCGAAAAGGAAAAGGATGAAGACAGGCGGGAACAAGATGAGGAAGAACGTGAACACGATAAGGGACGGCGGAAGCGACCACCATAAGCGGCATACTCGGCTCAGTATCAAAGTACATCTAATCGAACGGTCAAAAGCGCATGATGCCTACGCAAGAATGTAAGAGATGTGGCGTCCCTGTTTTCGCTCTTGGGCCGTCTTCGTTCGGCGTTATGGCATTAGGAAGTTATCCGAGACGCTTCTCCTGCTGCCCGAATTTTCGCCTTCTTCCTTCCTTCGATAAGCTGTTTATGAACTCCCGATGGACGCCAGCCGCCCGACGGAATACCTTTGATAATCCGTCGCGCTTCCTCTAAACCCGCAACGTAGCCTTGCATGTATTGTGCGGTCGTTTTGTATTCCTCATACGGCAGGTTATCCTTCTCTGCTTCTCTCTTGGCGATAAGGTTTTCAATCTTCGTCAGCAGATTTCTCTTTCGAAAACTTTCTCTCTCGCGCATGATCCACACGAATGAATGAGATATCAATCCGATATGAAAACGCTCGCTCCAAATCAAATTCACTCTTGATCTTCTTTCCCGGTAGTTTCGGGAGCGGAAAGGGCCTTGGAGGCTGGAAATATCAAGGATGTATTAGACCTCCTGAAGCTGCTGAATCTACCCTGGCGTGTCATCTCCTATGCCGGAATCTAAATCTAGGATGTTTGCCTATTGGTCGTGACCCATCTTGGGATGGAAGGAAAGTAAAGTTAGCCGCAAGAGAAGGAAGAAGGTTGACTTTGACCTTACCTTGCTTCAAGGCAGAGCGAAACGGGCGGGCATTGGTCTAACCCCTGTCAGGAGCAAAAGCAAGAAGAAGAACGAGAAAAAGACCTTGGCGAAAAAAGCATGACCTGACAGTCGTGAAGTTGTCCGGCCTTAATCTGTAGTGTTGCAAGACTCCTTTTAGAAGCTCCGTATTGCCCCAGCGAGAATTTGTGGTGGGGCCGGTGGGATTTGAACCCACGACCTCTGGCCCTGAGACTTTTCATTCTTAGGGACGCCAGCGCCCCAGGTTCACCGCGCGCAACTGCGCTCTGGTATCCTGTTGGCGGAATCGTGTTCCCAGACCAAGCTGTCCAGAGAGTTGCTCTAGCAATCTCTTCTAGACGACGGCCCCGTCCGTCGCAGAGAGCAATTGAGCGCTCATAAGAACTTTTCATAGCAAGCCAAGGGTGTCCAAGACGCGTTCCAAATTCTCAACTGAACTCTCTCGTTTGTATTCGCCTAGGGCTTTCACTATGTTCCTTTTGTTTGGGAAGACTCGTGTTGCTTGAAGCGTTCTCGACAGTCTTCCGAACAGGAAGTATTGTAGGATGGATGTGACGTTTGCGACGCGCCTTGTCGTGCTTGCACTCTCGAAATCAACGATGCAGGGTTGACCGGTGTTGTTGACGAGCACATTCTTGGGAGCATGGCTCAATTCTCCATGGTCGAGGCCGATCGAGTCAAGCGTGAAGCAGCACTTGACGAGGCTTGAGACGAGCTTCTTCACCAATCTTCCCTTGGCGCCTGGGCCCTCGGCCCATCGGAACAAAGGCATGCCACGGAAGAGTTCCATTGCAAGGAAGTTTTTCGTTGCAGAAATCAAACGCGGTCCAGCGTCGACGCTGTTTGCCAACCGCAACAGCCTGGACTCGTCGTTCATCGATGGGCGGTCGGCGTCCAGGCGCCGGATTTTCAAAGCTACCAGTTTCCCGTCAAGACGGGCCTGCGTCACGACGCCTACGCAGCCCTTCCCAAGAACGGGGACACCGCCAATCCGGGTAACTCCGTCGAAACGAAGAGCCAAAACCCCCATTTGGGAGAGTTCCTCTATCCTTCCCTTTGCCGTCTTGGGATCTGTGCCTGGATAGGTTAGTATGCGCACGTACTGGGGTTCCAGAAGCCCGCGCAGTGGAATTTCGTTTTCATGCAAACCATGCTGGCCTTCCAGAGAGGTAGGTTCTCATGGCCTTCGCAAACTCCGTATTCGAGGCGATAAGCATTCCAACATTTTCGTTTTCAAGAATTCTCATATTCTTCCTGAAGGACTTGGCCAGCAAACCAGCAACGCCGACATCTTCACCTCCAGAACGGAGTGCTGACGTGAGCAAGGTTTTTGCGGAAACAAACCTTCGCTTCTTTTGTACTACCCATCGAGCGTTGTCAATCCAAGGGCCGGAGATTGTGCTCGCGCTCCTCGAATGTTTTGACAGGAATGAAGCACTTTCATTAAACTTGGAAACTGGGGGGCCAATATGGTGCCTAGCATCTGGTAACTGTCCTAGCTCCAGTTCGAACAAGATCAGATTTAGTGACTTCTCATCGCTCCACGCCCACGATCGCACCATTTGGAAGTCATTATTCTCAAGAAGACTGAAGACCGCTCTCTCCGTCCGGTAGAGCTGACTCCATAGAATGTCGACGACTGCATCTATTTTCCCCAGGACTAGGCACAGGATTGTCGACCCACGAGCTAGAACAAGTCTCCGGTACTCGGTCCGGGTAAGCGGTTTGACTTTTGGTTCAGTGAAGAGGGCAGTGGTTGGTCTTGAGTTGACCTGCCTAGATGCAGCAACAAAATTCCACAGTTGGTCCTGTCGTACTGCAGCGGCCAGGTTACGCCCCTTGTCCACAGGATCAACGACAATTAATGGTTCCCTAAAGATTCGATGCGCTTCCTCGCGTCTTCCTTCATAGTAGTTTTCGACGTCTATGAAATCATCGTCTCGCCATTGCGTGAAATCTCGGACAACCTGCTGGAATTCTCCGCGCGAAACAATGAGCGTTTCGCATAGCATTCCGCTGAAGCCACCAGTTTTGATATCCGCTCCATAACTCCCTATGCCCCTCATGAAGGCCTTTAGCAGGCGAACTTCGTCGCGCTGCGCCTCGGTGAGGTGTTGCCGTATGTATTCAGTGTGGTAGGGACTCCTGTCGGTGGCGCTCAACCAGTTGCCCTTCTCTACTTTGTAACAAGGGACAACGTTAACCCGAAGCTCGCGCCTCTCATCCAATTCTACTGTTGATTCTATGTACGGATGCTCCGCATACCGTTCGACGATTTTGTGAGGTCGGAGTGCCTTGCGGGCGGGTGGCAGGCACACGTCTCGGAGCTGCGTTTTGCTTAGCTGCGGAGAGACTCTCATGAAGATGTCGACGTCGGCATAATCCCGTATCCACGTATCCTTCGCAACGGATCCATCCAGGCGGACCTCGGCTTCGAGCCCCGTCTTAATGCACTCTTGTTCAACAGCAACCCTAATCTCTTCGGCCCGTGCCTTGACCGCGCTTTTCAATTTTGGCGGCGGGACAATCTTCTTCTTAACAGTCTCAGAAACTTCTGCGAACTCGTGCAAGGAAGTGCACTTAATCCGTCAGGATGATGCGGCTACCTCGTGAATCGTCGTGTATATTGGTCCCCTTGGGGTCAGGGTGCTTTTTTTCAGACGGACAGCGTTAACGGCCATCTTCCCGAACTCTTCACTTTTCATGCTTTCTACGTACGCTGCCAGTGCATCTCGGTTCACAGGGGATCTAACGCGGGCGATGGTCATGTGTGGGCTGAAGCCCTTATCGTCCGGGGGCAGCCCGATTTGCCTAAGCTTTGGTTCTAGTTGCTGGAAAATGTGACTTAATTCTTCCCCACCTTGTTTTATTCCCACCCAGACCACGTTGATTCGCCTAGGGTTAGGGAAGACGCCAAGGCCAGTGAACTCCGCTTCGAAGGGCGGAAATTGAATGGAATCCATTGCTTCCTTGACTCTCTCCACGGTTGCCATTGGGACCTCTCCAAGAAAGCGAAGCGTCAAATGCATTATCTGCGGCTCCACGATCTTCAGTTGCGCACGTGTCTGCTCCAATCCCTTCTGAGCCGCGACTAATCGTTCGCGTATCGAGGGCTCATCCAAGTCCACCGCGATGAAGCTCCGTATCCGTTCTTGTGACAAGCGGTTTCCACCAGCGAAGCCTAATATTGAATGACCTAATTTAACGGTTCACGGGCATCGGGCAGAAGGCCTCGGAGACGTTTGCCGGCAAATGCAGGTAAGAAAGAAAGTTATCGCGATTTCAGGCATGCCCGGTGCTGGGAAAGGGGTTGCGTCCGAAGCGGCGAAACAACTTGGCTTAGAAGTTCTCGTGCTCGGCGATGTGATCAGAGAGGAGACACAGCGAAGGGGCCTGGACGCAACACCCCAGAACATGGGTGAAGTTATGTTGAAAGTTAGGAATGAAGAGGGTCCTGCCGCTGTGGCGAGAAGACTACTCCCGAAGGTTGAAGAACGGCAGTCCAAAGTCGTCGTTGTTGAGGGGGTCAGAGGGCCTGAGGAACTTGCCGAACTCAAATCAAAATTCGAGGTTGTTACCATCGCGATTCATGCTTCACCAAAGACGCGGTTTCAGCGGCTTCTATCTCGAGGCAGAAGCGACGACCCAAAGACTTGGGAGACATTCCACGAGCGCGATAATCGGGAACTGAAAGTTGGGCTAGGCCATGTCATCGCGTTGGCGGACGCCCTGGTAGTAAATGAAGGCACGATTACAGAACTGCAGTCCTCCCTGAAAGGCATCTTAGCCAAGTTGAAAGCTTGATGGACCTAAGTGTCACCGTTGAAACGGTTGTTCGTCCGACCGAGGACGAAGCGAAGGTGGAACGAGCGTTGCATAACATCTTCCCATCCGAGCGAATTCAGAAAGTAGGAACGAGTGGAGCTGAGGTCGTTCTTAGAATTCATGGAGGTGAGTTTGACTTCCTGTCCAATCTGCGCAACCTCATAAAGCAGGAAGCAATCCGCAGCGCCGCAAGGTCAATTCTCATGAGTAGGACACGCGGGCAGCGGATTCTAATTCACCTTAACAAGCAAGCTGCCTTCGCTGGACGGGTTTCATTCTGTGGGCCTGAGGGCGAATCTCCCAATGGACCAATCTCAATTGAAATAGAGTCGTCCGCCCCCGAATCCGTAGTCGACTATCTTGCAACGAGCCCGTGGCAGGGGTTCAGCCGCGAGGCTGCGGGGCGACGTAGACGGTAGCCATGTCACTAGGGAGAAACGTGTGGCGGAATATTCTCTTGGCCTGAGCTAAGAGTGGCGCGGGGTCCTCGTACATTGCGCTGATGTGAAATAGTGCTAATTTCTTGGACTTACTTTTCTTTGCAACCCAGGCGGCCTCGCCCGCGGTTGAGTGACCATACGCCTTCGCCTTTGTTGAAGCAGCTTCCGCGAAACAACTGTCATGAATCAAAAGGTCTGATTTGGCCGCCAATTTGACAATTGACTCGCATGGTCGAGTGTCAACCGCGTAAGTGACCTTTACTCCGCGTCTCGCTGGCCCCACCACAAGCCCAGCAGAAACTACTCTCTTTCCGACCCTCACAGACTTCGCGGTTTGCAGCCTCTTCCATAGTGGGCCCTCTGGAATACCTAGCTTCCGGGCTTTGGAAGGGTCAAACCTTCCTGGTCGCGGTTTTTCCACCAACGCGTAGGATAGGCAGGGCATGCCATGTTCTCCCGGAGCAGCGTGCACCTCGTACTCCTCGTCATCGACAACCCTGCCATAACGTACCTCCTTGATTCGCATTGGAAATCGTGAGTATAACTTCACGACCCGGTTAACGGACGTCACAAAGTCTTTGATGCCTTTCGGGCCGATTATTTCCAGTTCGCTTGTTCTGCCCATGAAGGATAGTGAGTGAAGTAACCCAGGTAGGCCGAACACGTGGTCGCCGTGCATGTGGCTGATGAAGATGCGCATCTTGCGGTTGGTGCCCGCCCTGGCTTGGAGAAATTGCTTTTGTGTACCTTCTCCACAATCGAAAAGCATCACTTCCGGGCCCCTCCGTACCAAGACGCTTGGGAGGTTCCGAAACTTGCTTGGGACGCTTCCTCCTGTCCCTAGGAAAGTTACTTTCACGGACATTTTTCGAAGCCATTCTATGAGTTTTGCAAGACGACGAACTGTCTTGTTAAGCTACGGTGAACCCTTGCAAGATGTTTTTCCTTCAACGCGAAACCCGCATGCTGTGCGTATCCTTCGACATCAACCTCGACCGGGGCAGATATGCAGATATGGGCATCTTTCTTCAGCGAACTCTTCGCTCCTTCTATGAATTCACTCACTAAGGTGGTTACCTTTGTTCCCATGGTGGACGAGCCCCGGCCGTACGGTGGGTCCGTCGCAATGGCGTCTAGCTCATGTCCAGGAAGGAATCGTGCATCCGCATTGAGAAAACCTTCCGCCGCAAGTTCAAAGTGTTTCAAGTTTCTGCGAGCGCCCCTGAGCATTCGTAAGTCCGCATCCAGCCCCAGAACCCTGCAGCCTATCACAGCCGCCTCAATCACTATACCGCCCACTCCGGAGAATGGGTCTACAAAAGTTGAGCCGGGAACTGCTCGCGCCAAGTTAACCATGCACCTCGCTATCTTCGGCGGCATTGTGGAAGGATGAAAGACAGGGCGCTTGCGGGGCCGCCGAGGCGCGATCAGCCCGGATGGCTTCGAGTAACCTGACACTCCTAGTAGAAACCTGTCCTCGTAAAGCACGCAAGCAAAGGTCAGGTCAGGGTTCTGAAGCCGCACCTGCATCCTTGGAACCATATCTTTCACCACAGACCCGACCTTACGTTCCAAGTCAACCCGCCGAATCGATTTGTTTACCCCACCCAACCGCACCGACCGGACGGCAAAGTTTTGGGCATCCCTTGCTACCTGCCCAATCGGTTGACTCCTTACGAAATCCTCAATCTGCCTCTCGTCAGCCGCGCATTCGCCCAAGCTGAGACCACACCAATCGTACATCAGGCTTCTTTCTGAAACTGCCTTGAGGGCGGCGAAAGGAGCGTTTAGTGTTAGCAGCCTGTAACTCTGAGTTGGCGCGTTGAATTCTACGCCACTCGATTCCAGAATTGCTCCTACTTCTGCTGCGGGCAGTGAGGCATGCTCGCCTGAAAGCACGAAAAAGAGTCTGTTGGCTCGGGTTGGTTCTTGGAGCGACTCCGTTAGCGAGGTCATCGCAGAACGAGCTAAAGGAACGCGGGTCTTGGTTAAGTTTGATGCTTCTTGTGGCCGAGTTTTTCGCCACAGTTCGTGCAGAACTTCTGGCCTGCAGGGTTTTCGGTTCCGCAGGAAGCGCATTTCAAGTTTTCAGAAGCCGCCTTATCTGCTCCCGGCGTAGGTTTCGTCTCTGGTGCCGGCCCCTTTCGTTTTCTCCGGAACAGGAAACCAGCCACAATTGCAAGGGCGACTATGACTATTGCTATGAGTGGGACGTAGCTCGTTGACCAGACTGCGTGTATCACCTTCGGCTTATCCATCGTAACTGAGCTTTGCGGCGACGTGCCTGTGTAGTCGCCCTCCCATCGGACAAAGATTTGTTGCACGGGGAAGCCTGAAGGTGTCGTTACTGAAAATGTCGCCGTGGACCCGGTCGCGTAGTAGCCTTGGCCCTGCGGGTTTCCGTATGGCGAGTCGATTAACAACTGGTACTGCGTCTCATACTTCGCGACAACTGTGTGGGGTTTGTCCATGGTTAATGAAATTCCGTTACCCGACTGGGCGGCGCCGTCCACTTCCCAGCCCTTGAAGGCGTATTGTGTCCCGGATGATCCAGGCACAGTGGTAGGAGCTTGGTTTGTTTGGGCGCTTGTCCCGGCCTTGTACCAACCCCCACCAGTCACATCGGTAATTCCGGCTGGGTCCGTTACAACCGTCAACAAGTACTGAGTTTCATATTCGAAGGTATGACTGCCCGCTGAACTAACTGTCCAACTATTCTGGGTTGCAAAGTAGCGCACACCCGCGTCGCCCTGAACATACTGATCAACTGCGACGGTGTGGGTTGTGTCAACTTTGAAGGAAAGCTTCTTGATTTCAGCGCCCCCAATCGTCCCCTGTGCCTGATTGTCAATCGTTACTTGCGACGAGTATTGCGCCGGGACTCCATTCAACGATAGAGAGGCGTCGTAAGTATCCGGCGTCACGTCAAAGGCAGCTGACGCACTACTAAACCCTGAACAGAAGTCGTCGGCTTGAAAGTTTACAGTCCACCGCCCAATCGCAGTCACGGTGAGGGTTTTCGTTAACGAGTAAGTTGGACCTATGAAAGTGTAGAGGAAAGTCGCCGGAGAACCAGACGGGGATGAAATAATGAGTTGGCCTTCCGAGGGCCGATTCGCGGAGATCACGATCGTCGCCACGTCACCCGTTCTATACGCCGACTTGTCCGTTGAAACAGTAATGGCCAGTGGAGGACCTACTTGAACAACGGTGAGACTAGCACTTGCACTGCCTGAATCGGCGGGCATTCCGGGGGTCGGAGCTGAAGTCGAGTTAGTCGCAGAGACTGTGAACGAATAGATTCCAGGGCAGTAGAGGGGGGTGCTGCTCGTATCGATGCTGAGGCTGCTGCTCCCCGAGCCTGCGGGCGTGGAAACATGGTTCGATGAGAACGAGTACGAGGCTCCGGACACTAGCCCAGAAAGGCTAAGACTGTATGCTGCCTTGGTCCCGCTTGCTAGGCCGATCGAGTAGGATGCTGTGGAAGTCTGGGGCACGGCTTGCGTCGTGGGCGATATGGTTACAATAACAGGCGATGCATAGGCGCCCGGTAGAACCATGAAGGCTAGGACCATAACGGCGAGCAACAATACGGGCTTGGAATTACCCATGCTGAAATCACGCTGACTGTATTCGTATGCAATGGCAGACGATATAAAAGATAGGTGCCCCTCGCGAGCTGAGCTAGTAGCTGGCTACGCGTAGCTCACAGCATATGCCTAAGGTGCGCTCGCTCTCAGAGCATATGGCGGATGCGGAGTGGAACTATTCCGTGCGGATTCTGTAGTGGCTGACGAATCTTCGAGATTATGGCAACAAACAAACCCATTTGGAATGTTTCAAAATCTCAGGAGAATAGGGTAAGCTGAGTGAGCGAACTTAAAATCCCCTAGAGATAGCCGGCCGGGCTTCAAGAAGAGAATGCCCAGAAGGTTAAACTGAACGCAAGTTCATAATTCGATTGCGACGATGAGGGAATCAGAGTTAACCTGAACATTTTGTGTTGATAAGGCATTTACCCTGAGTCGCAACTTGCCGAACCAGAACTTTCTAACGATGTCGCCGTATAGGTGGACTCAAGCTCCCCCGAACGACGAGGCCTACGCCGAATCGTAACGATTGCTTGGAGAACGTAGAGCTGATCGATGTTTTTGGGGCATCCTTACATTGGCTGAATGTAATTTGTTTGGTTGTGATTCTCCTTCAATAAAGGTGGGCCGGATTCGAAGTATTAATAACGGCTCGGTACCTATCGCGTTCCTTAGTGGATGCGATGCCTTTCTATCTCTGCGAAAACTGTGCCCGGGACAAAATCAGACTTGACCTTACCTACGCCGGGATAAACCAGCTCTGGCTTCGGGTGTCACCAACGCCCGAAGGGTTCGGGCCACCATGCGAATTCTGCAACGGACCCAAAGCCATCTACCAAGTCCAGATCGTCGGAACGAAGTTCGACACCGAGAACCAGCACCTGGAGAAAATGAAAACCGAGATGCAACAGAAAACATAGGCAAGATCAGCACCGTTAGTAGGCTGCGGAGTATTTTTCATTCCGTGTGACAAACTAATGGTCTAGGTGCCGTCTTCGTTGGACATTATCGGGCTTCACAAGAAGGGCGAGGTTGACCTAAACCGAATGATGGCCGACCTTTCGAAGCTCCCTAACTACCATGAAGCCGGGGCAGTAGCCTGCTTTGTCGGTGTAGTCCGCGAAGATCCCGTGCGGGGATCCGACAAGAAGGTAGTTCGCCTCGAATATGAAGCCTATACGGAAGTCGCCCTCAAACGGATGCAGGCGATTCGGGACGTCGTCAAAGCACGCCCAGGAATAATCGAAGTCTCAATTCATCATGTCATAGACAGCCTGAACGTGGGTGAACCCAGCCTCTTTGTCGCAGTTCTAGGCAAGCATCGCCAAGACGTCTTCTCGGCCCTTTCTGAAACTGTTGACAAGGTAAAGAAGGAAGTCCCAATTTGGAAGAAGGAGCTCACGACGAAGGACTCTTATTGGGTTACAAGTGAACCGAAATGAAATGCGGGTGTATAACATATGCTAGACACCATTTTTTCCAGAATGACACCGCGGTGCCCAGCAACTTCATAGGCCTTTCTGCGGGTCGACGCTCCTTCTGTACCCATCTAACCGTTAACCACTTTCGGTAGTGAAATCTTATATTCCAACCCAGGCGAGAAAACCAGAGAAGCACGCTTGGCAGGGTGGACAGAATTGACCATAAGCGATAGAACAAGACGATCACTGCAAGAATTCGGGCTAACAGATTACGAGATCCGCTCATACGCCTCTCTGCTTGAGATCGGCCCCGCGACAGCTAGTGAGCTTAGCCAAGCCTCAGAGGTGCCCTATTCGAAAATCTACGAGGTCCTGGGCTCGCTGGAGAAGAAAGGCTGGATTGAAATGGAACATGGACGTCCGAGCAAATACTACCCCAAACCGCCTTCAGTGGCCCTTGAAATCACGAAATCCCACCTTGAGAACTCGCTAAATACAAACGAAGGCGTAATCCTGGATGAACTTCAGCCCATCTATGAGAAGAAGGGTGTGAGGGAACACCCAGACATTTGGATTGTACGGGGAACACTTAACGTTCTCTCTAAGATCAGGGAAACCGTTGAACACGTTCAGAAAGAAATTCTAGTTGCAGTTCCCGGTATACCAGACGCCACCGCGGAAATGCTCATCCCACTCGTCAGAACGATCGTAGAAAGAGGCGTCAAAGTCCAGATAATGACCATGAAGAACCCGATGACTGAAACTATGGCCAGATTGATGAAGTTCTGTGATGTGCGCGTGCGCGAGCAAATGTTCGGCGGCGGAATAATCGCGGATGGCCGCGAAGTCATCTTGCTCCTAGGGCAGGAAGGAGATGAGGTGATAAGTTTGGCCATCTGGTCCGACCACATTGGCCTCGCAAAGTTCGCGAAGAACTATTTCGAGTATTTGTGGGCAGATAGTACTCCTAACCAGAAAACGGCCAAAGGCAAACCATAGAGAGCTTAACCTGTTTCAGGACTTCCACCCCTGGTCTTATGAGGCTAGGACCGAATGCCTGAGCTTCAGTAGCGGGATGACTTGGTCGACGCGGTCGCTCGATTTTATTTCGACCGTCGCCCATTTGACGTCGCCAGTCTCCTCGGCTTCTTTCACGCAGTCGATGACCTCTG
>JBAVCK010000140.1:0-1649 GCA_049586635.1 Bathyarchaeia archaeon | reverse complement strand
GATTTGAGCATCCTAGCGGTCGCGAAAGGCTCTAACGGACGAGTTCGCTTGTGATATTTCTCCAAGAATCAGGAAAGATTGCTCGTTCCTGCGTCAGGGTTTGGCATAGCGGTGCCTAGTTTAGGCTTGATGGATACGCTCAACGGAGAGTTACCCTCCGCCGACGGGTGGTATAATTGCAAATGTGCATCCGTCCGTCAATTCAGTTGAGAATCCGCCCGATTCAGAGATCGACTTCTCATTCAGAATGAATTGAAGGTATGACCGGGGGTTCCCAGCCTCATCGAACAAGTATTCCTTCAGTTTGTCGCCATGCTTTGTTACGATGAGGTCGAGAAGCTTCCGTACATTTGTGCCACGAGGAATGTCCACGTTCTCCTCTCGCATGTTGACCACTTCCCGAACCGATGCAAAATAGTAGATTTTGACTTTCAAAGAGTTCCCACGAGAACGGCTCTTCGTTTGAGGGCTACTTGTGACCTGAACTGCTCATTCTCCATGTTAATTGCATTGACTTTGGCCTGTTGGCCTTCGCTTCGTCAATTCTCGTTACACTCGCTCCATGAGGACTGGTTGCGGGTTCGCTGGATTTCGAGTAGGCCTCATCGCTAATCCGTGCGAAGCCGTCTATCATAGCGTCAAGTTCTTCTTTAGCCACCGTTTCAGTAGGCTCCGTCATCATTGCCTCTTCTACGATCATGGGGAAATAGACGGTTGGTGGGTGCACTCCGAAGTCTAGTAACCTCTTTCCTACCTGCAGTGCCGTAACGCCTGTTTCCTTTGCAAGGCCCGAAGCGGACAAAACGAATTCATGCTTTCTCGGGACGCCTTCCCCGTAAGGAAGCGAAAAGCCCTTGATTCTTCGAAGCTTGTGGGCCATGTAATTGGCGTTGAGAACCGCAACCTCAGAAGCTGTTTCTAGGCCTTCTTTCCCATGGAGCAGAATGTAGACGTAAGCACGAAGAACCACGGCGGCGCTTCCGTAAAACGCCCTGACCCGTCCGATACTCTTCGGCCTATTGTAGTCCAAATAGTATTTCGTCCCATCAAATTCCACGGTTGGAACGGGCAGGTAGTCCACGAGGCGGCTTGTGACACCTACGGGGCCGGCGCCTGGTCCTCCTCCTCCGTGCGGGGTTGCGAAGGTTTTGTGCAGGTTGATGTGAACGACATCGAAGCCCATGTCGCCCGGTTTAGCTTTACCCATGATTGCGTTGAGGTTGGCACCATCGTAATAGAGCAACCCGCCAGAATCGTGGACTATGCCAGCGATTTCGAGGATATCACGTTCGAAGATGCCGAGCGTGTTGGGGTTTGTGATCATTAGCCCGGCCGTTTTCGGCCCGACCGCGCTCTTCAGCGCCTCCGTGTCCACGCACCCCTGTGAATTTGACGGAACCTCGACGACTTTGTACCCGGCCATCGCTGCGCTCGCAGGGTTCGTCCCATGGGCTGAGTCTGGAACGATAATCTCATCACGTTTCATGTCAGATCTGTCTCGATGGTAAGCCCGCATTAGCATTACACCCGTGTATTCACCGTGCGCCCCGGCGGCTGGTTGCAATGTTACCTTCTGCATGCCCACGATGTTCGAGAGGAAATTCGTCGCCTCGTATAGGATCTGAAGAATTCCCTGAACGGTCCTCGAT
>JBAVCK010000139.1:0-10936 GCA_049586635.1 Bathyarchaeia archaeon | reverse complement strand
TCCCGTTTCAGGAGTCGCCTCCGTAGGGGCGGGTTCTGTGGGTACCAAAGGCGCCGCTGGCCTCTTCAAGCCGGGATTAAGGATCCGGATGTTCGCCTTCTTTGCTTCGTCGAGGATTTGGACGCGTTTGTTCTCGCCTACTGTATGGGCTATCATTCCCACGTGAAGCTTAGGGTCCAGGGCCTGCAGATCTATAGGCCGCCAGATTGTGATCGCTTTGAAACCTGATGGGTGAAGGCCTCTTGTGGCCCGCGGCCTGGAGTAACCTATCTTAACGACCGCTGGCCAGCCTTTCTTGCTGCGCCTGACTCGACTCGTCTTGCCGTGTGGGGCGCGCCAGGCCTCTTTGAGCCTCTTGTAGCGCCAGCTTTCTTCGCGAACAAACCGCGGCCTGCGATAGGACAAGTTACATGCCCTCCGACTTCTCGAATATGTAAATGCCGTCTAGGAATACACGCTGGTCCTTGTCTCGAATTTTTGTTGCGTATTGGATATTGGCGGCTGTTTGGCTTACGTCGCCTAGGCTGTTTCCTTGAACGTGAATTTCGTCTCCCGCAATCTTGACCTTAGCTGCCCCGACGATCTTCGCGTTTCGTGGTGTCTTCTCACCTGTGAAGTTGTCGATGGTGAGCTTCTTTTCCTTCTCGATGACTTTGACGGTTATTGGGAAGTGAGCGTAGACGAGCTTAAGTTTGTAAGTAAATCCTGAGTTTACGCCGCGAACCATGTTACGGACGTGGGCTAGGGCCGTGCCGACCAGCGCGACCTCGCGTTTTCGAGCCCATGGGCTGTATACTCGGAGGGATTTTCCCTCCAAAGCGAATTGTACGGGCAGGTGTGAGAAATCTTCTTCGAGCGTTCCTTTCGGTCCGACCACCTTGATTCTCCTTCCGTCCACGCTAAGTTGTATCCCTTCTGGGATGGCCAATGATCTTTGCGCTAGCTCGACGAGCACCATGATTTCCAATCCTACATGTATTTCTTGAATCCTAAGCTCGGGGCGACTTCACGGAAGCATTGCCGGCACAGGTAGAGGTCATACTTGCGAATCACAGGGCCGTACTGGCCGCACCTTCTACAGGGCCGGCTGCCCTTACCGTATTTTCTGACCTTCTTCGGTTTCAGTTTTGCCATGTAGCCTAAGCCTCCCGGATTTGAACACCGAACTTTGCTGTCATGAAATTAATGGCGTCATCTTTGGAGACTCGATGTGATTTTCCGACAGCGGCTGGCCTTATTCTCTTTCTCTTAATTCTGAATCCGGGCCTTTCAAGGGTGCCCATAACATCCATCCCGCAGATGCCAAGCTCGGGAACATATTTGGTTCCAGGAATCTCGATGTGTTCCTTGATTCCGAATGCGAAATTCCCGTTTTCATCGAAACTCGACCTCTTCAAAGCATTCCCCACGGCATCAAGGCATCGCTTCAGAAAAGTCGCGGCCTTCTCCCCCCTGAGTGTCGTCATGCAAGCGATGGGTTCGCCTTGGCGAGTACCGAATTCTTTGATGGTCATTTTGGCCGGTTTAGTGCATGGTTTCTGGCCGGTGATTTCTTGAAGGACTTTCTTTGCCTTCTCTAGCATTTCGCCAGACTTGCCGACGCCTATGTGCACTACGACCTTCGCTAGTTTGACCTCCCGCATGGGGTTCTCGGGCAATGTTTCGGTAACCGTTTGCACTTTCTAGGCCTCCAGTTTAATCGCGGGTTTGTCTGTTCCTACAACAAATGTGTAGTCGAGCATGGTATCAAACTTGTTGCCCGTAGCGTCTTCAAGGGTCACCATTGCTGGCCTCGTTGCGGTTCCGGGCTGAAGCTCCACGATCTTTCCGCTTCTACCTAAGTTACGGCCCGCTATGACAACTGCAAAGTTGCCCTTCTCGCATTTTATTTGGTTCAGAACGCGTTGGGTTGGTATGCTTATCCGCAATGTATCATTCGTTGAGTAATCGGCAGTTTCGCCCTCTGTTGGTGTTATGGTACGGCCATCATGCGTTCCGTAATGCAGGCGGCCGCCTGGGGCTACCCCCTTGCGAAGGACCTTGCAGAGTTTGAACTTCGCTTCTTCTTTTGTTATCTTCACGAGGGAGAGCCCTTTGCCCTCTACGGGAAGGACCCTGTAAGCAGCATTCGCGTCGGTGAATTCAACAACATCCATCAAACCAATCGGGTAATTTCTAGCGTGCCTAGGTCTCCCGTCCACCCTCACCTTTCCTCCGGCCAAAATGCTGCTAACTTCCCTTCGGTTCTTACCTAGGGCCAATTCATCGCGGATCGCCAGCTCTAATGGCAAACAATGCGAAGTGCCGTGCGCGCCCGGGTCTGGCTTCGGGACCCATGTTGATTCCTTGCGGTGGACTGGCCAGAAGCTGGGAGAAGCTAGCCGTTTGAGGTGCCCTAGGCCGCCTTTATGTCCCATGCTCAGGCCCCTGCCTCTGCGGTAGCCGGTTTAGAGCGAGACAGTTTGACGGACTCTCCTCGCCATTTATCGTCGAGGTTCAGCTTTGTGATCATTACTTTCGAACTGTTTACAGAAACGTTTGCGGTTGTCCCTGAAGTCTTTTCTCTCTGCACGCCTTCAACGAATAATCGCTGCCTGCGCGTGTCGATGTCGTTTATTTTTCCTTCAATGCCAGCAAAGTCGCCCCTCAGAATTTTCACTGTGTCACCCTTCCTGACCGGATAAGAGCGCCTTTCCTGACTCTTCCGAAGCTCTTCCGAAAGAGGAGCGGTTAAGAATTTTCTTAGCCGATGTGAGGGGGCCTCGTAAATCATCTTGCGCTGCTTCGAGGGCTTTCCCGTTACCAGATGCATTGGCTTCACTTTCAGATGATAATACTAGCGAGGTTAGATACCCTTGGCCAACGCTCGGCAGCTTCCCTTGCCACAGGCCCGCGAATTTCGGTCCCTTTCAATTCCCCTTCGGGGGTCATGATAACGGCAGCGTTATCGTGGAAGGAGAGCCTAGTTCCGTCTGGACGGTGGAAGAGCCTCACTTGCCGAACAATGACAGCCGGAAACATCTGCCGCCTAAGGTCGGGTGTCCCCTTGGAAACGGAGACCATGACCATATCGCCAACGCAAGCTGATGGGACGCGTCTCAGGCGACTGTGGTAACCAAAAACCTGTATGACCTTGAGTTCCTTCGCCCCCGTATTATCGGCGCAGTTGATTCTGCAACCATTGGGTAATCCTCGTGCAACGTGCGGCCGGTACTCTACCATGCCCTTCGCACTGACAGCACGAGTTTTAGGGGCGGGCATTTTGCTCTCACGTAAGGCGCTGCAGAACGCGCCTGAAACAAATTAAGGTTACGTTGCGAAGACTGAAACGCCACTTCATGTTAGCCCAGTCAGTTTCTCGACAACCACGAAGGCGACTTCCTTACTAATAGGGCGGCACTCCGCGATCTTAACGCGATCGCCCTCGTGAACTTCCAGGCATGGAGGGCTGTGTGCCATAATACGACTTCTACGTTTCTCATACCGAGTGTACTTCGGTAGGTAATTCAAGTAATCCCTCTCAACAGTAACCGTTTTAGTCATTTTGGTGCTTACAACCTTCCCATCCAAGAATTTCCGTCTCACGGACAGCTGACCGTGGAAGGGGCAGTTACGGTCGTCGCAAGATTTCTTGGGCGCTTTCGCACCAATTCCCATGTCAGACATTACCATCGCCTCACTTTCGTTTTCAACCGATTCTCCGGCCTACCAACCAAACGATCTCCATCTACATCTACGCGGACGCCGCTAGGGAGATTGAATCGAAACGTAGCAACATTCTTCGGAACCATAACTCTCCCTCTCCCAGCGTTTATCGTTAACATGTTCCTTGTCTCATCGACTACTACGCCGCGAATTCCCTTGATCGACGAGTTTCTTGCGCTCACGACTCTCACAGTCAGGCCGATTAATTCATGGCGGAGTATCTTCTGCGGCGTAATCTCACTCATGCCTTGGGCGCCTCCGGCGGAACCTTTTCGGCCGAAATGGTAAGTATGCGTGCTATTGTTCGTTTCAGTTCGCGGATTCTGCCGACATTCTCCACGGTGCCTCCAGATTTCACGTTCGTGCGCATCTTTGCGAGCTCCGTTCGCAATTCAGCTAACTTCTTGCCGCGTTCTTCCGGGAGTAGCTGTCTGATCTCACGCTTTCTTAGAATCGGCACTCTCGGCCACCTCTTGAACTGTTCCAGCTTCTGCCACAACTTCTTGGATTACCGGTTTCGGTATCGGTGGGGCTTCACCTACCTCCTTGATTACTGGCCTGTCTGGCAATGAAACGTTTGGAGGCATGAGTCTGACCGATATTCCGAACAGTCCTTGCTTCAGCTGGGTATCGACAACAGCAGTCCGCACTATCTTGCTGATTGCTTCACCGACGGAGGGTAAGTAGCCCGACCGGTATTTCTCATAGCGGGCCCTGTCGGTTGTCAGTTTCCCCCGAATTGCTATCTCGACACCAAGGGCGCCAGCTTCTATTGTCCGTTGAAGCGCCCAGTACGCTGCACGCCTGAAATGAATGCCGCGTTGGAGCGCCATTGCAATCTGGGAAGCAACTACCTTCGGGTCAAGTTCAGGCGCGTCTATCGTGGCAACTGAAATCTGTGGGTTTTCAACGCCAAAACGCTGCTCCAGAATCTGTGTCAAGTCCCGTATGCTTTGGCCACGCCTGCCTATCACAAGCCCTGGTTTCGCTGCGTAAACGACAATCCTCGTGCCTAGCGGGGTCTTGGTCATTTCAAGCCTGCTGTAACCGGCCCGCTTCAGTTCTTGGGAGAGGTACTCGTCAATTTCGACCCTGCGGGCGTTTTCCTTCACGAAATACTTGTGAATGGGCAAGTTACTCGGCCACCTCGTATCCCATTAGCTCGACATGTACGAGCGTATTCAGGTAAGGCGTGGCTCTTCCCATGGCCCTTGATATGTACCGCTGGGTCTTGACGCCTCTTTGAGAGGCTGCGTGCACGATTCTTAAGCGGTCCACGTCTAGACCCTTGTATTCGGCGTTCGCCTCCAATTCCTCTAGAAGAAAGAGGAATGACTTTGCGGCCTTCACGGGGTAACGGCCAGCATACCAGCCTTCGTCGAGGCTTCTATGAGGAACTTCCTTATGGTAACGCCTGAAGGCGATCGCACGCTTCTTCTTCGTGACAGCCTCCAGAAGCTCCTTCGCCGAATCTAACCTCATCCCACGAAGTTTCCGGCAAATCTCCGTTGCTGCCTTTGGGGAAATATCCAACTCTCTACCAGAGCACCGAACAGCTCGGTCTGGGTCGAACTCCTTGACCGAGTATCCCCAATTCGGCATTGATTTTGCACCGTGCGGCCCGCATGTGCACAGTAACCCTAAAAAACGTTGTTTAGCCCTGAGATCTTGCGTGATGTCGTTCGACGTTAAACGCGCTAACTAGTTTTCATCGCCGAAGACGCTGAACTCGGCAAGCCGTATTGTCTCTTTGATAGAAAGAGACCCGGTCCCGTTGCCTTACCTTTCCTCAGGTGTAAGGTCGATCATATCTTGAGCGATCCGCTACCCACTGTCTGAGGCGTTGAATGGCCGCGGGGTGGCCTTGGAAGGCGTATGGGAGTAGACTGATCACCATTGCTCTTTCTTCTTGAGTGAGCGAGAACCAAAGGCGTGAAAGTAGACCCAAGCCTTGTTGAACTACGTCTGTTGAACCATAGCCGTATGCCGAGGGCGGGTAGGAGGCTGGCAACCTTGTGCCGCACCTGTGACAAAAGAAAGCATTCTCGCTAACGGTTGATTCACAATATGGACAGTTAGTCATGTCCCATAATCCAGACACCCATGTTTTTCACACTTTCGATGCCAGCCCGCCACCCCCTCGCGATTCCTCAGGCAAATTCTATGTATGACGCGGTATGTTGTTGACTCTGGGTTTACATGGAAACTCCCGCGACCGATTCAGGAAATGAAAGCGAAATCCACGGGACGACTTTGAGAGTGTATTGGTACCTATTCAGAAACACGAAACCGGTGGGAGTGCGCGAGACTCAGAGGGCGCTTTCAATGTCGAGCCCAAGTACCGCCCTGTACCATCTGGAGAAATTACGGGGACTCGGGGTGACTGAGAAAGATGCTATGGGGCAGTATTTCCTGAAAGAACAGGTACCCGTGGGAACGCTAAAGATGTTCTTGAAGGTTGGACATCTCATCTTGCCTCGGTACCTCTTCTACGCAATCTTCCTCACAACGGCAACCGTTGTCTACGCCATCGCCACCGCGCTTCAGAACAGTAGCATTGAACCTGCGGGGCTTGCCTTTGGATCTGTCGGAGCCGCCGTTTCGTGGTACGAGTGTGCCAGGATGTGGAAGGAGCGTGTCGTCTAGACGAGGTGGCTGCTGTTCGAAAATGTAGACTTAACCCGCTTGAAGAGTCAAGGGAGCCGACCAAGTCAATGAGTAAACTGTGGTTGGCAGCCGTTCTCGGCATACTACTGGGCTTAGGAATAGTCTACGTTCCGTTTAATCCGTCTAATCTGGGCGCGCGCTCCCCTGAGCCGAATCTTGTCAGCCAGCCTCTCGAAGCCCAACACACCATGGGCAACCAAGTTCGCCCGACGCAACCCTCCTACCAAGTAATCTTGATCTCCCTGCTAATCGGGGTCGTCGTGGCATTGCCATTCTTTCTATTGGCCAGAAGACGCAATTAGATCCTGAGAACGACTCCGACTCTCTGAACGCACTCGTTTTTTTCTGATACGTCATCGTGGGGTAGTTCCTCAGTTTTCGAAGACGTACACTCTGGTAACTGAAGGCGCAGCTATTCCAATGGCATGCAAGTGTTCAGGGAACAATGCGAATGTAGTACCCGGGTACTACATTCATGTTCACCTGGCCGCCGATGGCTCCTCCGCCCGCCGCCGTTGATTTTGAAGCGCTTGAAGAAGCCTCTGCTTCGCGGCCAAGTACATGATCAGGCCTTTCGTGAGAAGAGTCGCGCACAAATCGTTTTCGATATTATCTTGGCCGCTGCAAAGGATTCAAGCAATTCTGCGATGTCCGCCGGTAGGATGAGGGTCATAACAGCCGTGTCTTGGGAACCCCTAGCAAGAGGGTATGGTCTTTTTTGCACCGAACCTGGAATACGTTTGCTTAGGGCGTTACGCATACGGCCGAGAACCCCTATTGCTCTCAGTATGTCCACGTTCTTCTGGTTCTCTAAAGCAAGCCAAGTAGCCGTAGCGGCAAAAACGACCAGCGCCCTCGTGAGGTCACTGATCTCCCATCCTTCACTCAACGCCAGACGCGTAACATGCGCCAAAGTTAGACTTGAAACACGAATAGACCAACGCCGATAGCGACCTAAACGTCCCAAGGCAGGAACTCCGTTAAGAGCCTATGATCGCGATCTCACCGTCCCTCGGTGGATGGGTTGAAGTTTGAGGAGTTTGGAGCCGATTTTCTTCCGATTTGAAGCGCAACGTAGTTAGAGTAGTAAGGCGGGAGTTAGATAATTGCGAGAGTTGAGCGAAAGTGTGGTTCCGGGAACAGTTCTGCTACTTGAGAGGAACGTACATTGAGCTGCGTGATGCCCCGATGCCTGGTGTTCCGTGTACGACTTTCTTGTTTGTTATGATGAATTCGCCGATGTAGTGGCCGATCATTTCTGGTTTGATGTCAAGTGATGTGAATTCTTTTCCGCTGTGGACTAGTATGGATAGCCCCACCATTTCCGGTATGATGACCATGTCCCTGCAATGCGTCTTGATGGGTTTTGCGTCTTTTCCTTTCTTTCTACTGTAGTTCCGGATGAGTTCCATCAGGATTCGCTGATCTGCCGTTAGGCCTCTCGTCAACGACCTTCTTTGCCTCGCGGGTAGTATCCTAATGAATTCGTCCATGGACATTTGCTGCAAATCGTCGATTGTGTGACCTCTGTATGAGAATTCACGCGGCAAACTCTAACACACACTTCTTCCGTTCTACAATGTTCTAATTAACGTTGCCGCCCCGAGCTGGATTCCAGCAAGAGCACCTACAGTATTCCGAGTCGCACTGCGAGGTCCGAGGCCTTGAAGTCCGGCGTTAGCTTAACGAACGCTTTCTTCTCGCCTTCCGGCGTTATCATGGTATTCACATCTTGAACCCGTACCTCGTACAGTTCTTGAATGGCCCTCTTGATGTCGTGTTTGTCGGATCTGATGTCAACGACGAAGGTGATTTTGTTTTCTGCCTCTAGGAGCGTCACTGCATCCTCGGATAGCAGAGGGTATTTCACAATTTCACTAGCAGCGAGCTTGGCCATTTTCAGCTCCCTCCAAGTCGGGAATCCAGTCCTTTGAGAGCTGACTGTGTCCAGATCGTGAGCCGGCCGGGGTGTGTGCCTGGGGCAAGGTCGCTAACGTTCAGGCTTTGAACATCGACAACTTTGACTCCGCTGAAGTTCCTGAAGGCTTTCTCGGCACCCTGCCTTTTTGCAACTACAACCAACGCGCTGACCGGATGCTTGTAGGGTCGACCGCGAACGCTGCCTTTGCCGCTGCGAGCCTTTCGGTGGGCTGCATGTTCCACGTCTTCCCAGAGGCCGAGGCTTCTCAGGATCTTCTCTGCGCCGGAACTTGTTGTAATCTTTTCAGCGTCGTCCGAAACTACAAGGGGTAGGTCTAGGTCTGAGGTGATTCTGTGTCCCCTTGCTTTGACTAGTTCTTTCGATGATGTCGCCGCCACTGCAGAACGAAAGGCTAACTTGAGTTCCTTCCTGTTGATTCCCTTAGCACTATAGTGCGCTGAGGTTGGCGGAAAAGTCAGTCTGCCCTTCACGGTTCCCGCCGCAAAGCCTGCTTGGCCTCCTCTCGAGTACCTTTCACCCTTGACCCTTGGGATACGGGACATGCCACGGCCTACGCCGTAGGACTCTGCGGTGGTTCGCTTCCCAGCCATTGGGTCTCGTCCTTGTGGTTGGAAGGCAGCGCTCTGAAGCGCTACGACCGCTCGCCTGATCAGGTCGGCACGGAGTGGTGACTCGAAGAAGTCTGGGACTGCAACTTTCCCGACTGACTTTCCTTCAGTGTCATAAACACTAACAGTCTTCGCCAATTTTTTTCACCCTAGCTTCATCGTGTTCAAAAGCGTCAAGGAAATGAGGATCGCTTCCTCGGTCCGCACCGTCACTACGTTTTGAGCCGGAACGGTATTGATGAAGAAATCGAAAGCATCCCCCGGAGCCCTGCCTTCTTGGCTCAGAATCTCAGTGAGCCCCAACCTCGGTGATCCAAAGGTAACCAAAATCGAACCCACACCTCTCATTGAACTGCTTATTTGCGACCAAACATCCAGTATGCTGGTTCCGTATCGGGACGTCCCGATTCTTAGATCAAATCTCTCCTTTTTGAGCAGGGTTCCTAAGCTGAATTTCGGCTGTCTAACCCGGTAGCCCCAATATATGCTTATCTTGGATGGGTCAACGATTTCACCAATCAAACTCATTTCGATGGTGGATAGCCGAACTGTGATTCTCGTTCCGACTGAAATTTGTCCGCGACATTCTAGCGTGCGCTCAAGTCCGACATCCACAGCTAAAGTTTCCCCGCGTTGGGCGACCACGACGCCCTCTCGGAGGTCGCCCTGCCTGCAATCTCGAATGGAGCGAGGAACATCATGGGACGGAATTTGCAGTGGGGGTAGAATTCCAGCGAATTTGAGTGATGGGCTGAGCTTGAAGAGTCTCTTCCGGAGGTATTGGGGCGTCTCGATAAAACTCAATAGCTCTGCGCAAAGCTGCATGTCTTCGGGTCGGTCACGCCGCAGGTCATCGGAATAGAGTATGACTTCACGGACTCCAAAAATCGCGCAGGCTCGTGCAACTGTTCCCAATTTGGCTGTTTTCTCTCGTAGGTGTGGAGTGTCAGCGACCAAGGATGCTGGAATCGCCACGCTTAGGCTAGGGCCCTGTACGGCAGAGGTCATTTTCTCTCTGTGGAGGGGTGGCACCGTGTGGAAGATGAATCTTATTGCGCTAGACTGCATTCTCTCATGGTGGCCGGCATGAACCTAGACGATACCTCCGCAATGAGTGACGTTGACCGCTCTCACATGCTCTCAGTCATGGAGAAGACCCCTGCGCGTCTTCACCCTCCCATCGATGCGACGGCAACTTGTGGGGGACGCTTTGAAAGGCCTCGAAACGTTGTCTTCGGAGGGGTTGGGGGGTCGGGGATAATTGGCGACATCGTTTCCGACTATCTGAGAGGCACCGGTGATGTACCGGTTTCAGTTTGTAGGGCCTTGGAACTTCCTGCATATGTTGGAGAGCACACATTGTTTGTTGCAATCAGCTACTCGGGCGAGACGAAGGAGACTATTTCCCTGTTTGACCAGGCCATACGGAGTGGCGCCAAAGTGATAACGGTCAGTTCCGGAGGCAAGCTCATCTCCGAATCAATAAGGAACAAAATAGGTCACCTGAAAGTTTCCGGGGGCCTACTTCCTAGGGTTGCTCTCCCGGAACTCTTGGCCGCGACACTCTTCGTAATGGGCTTAGCAGAAGTGATTCCAGAACCGACAAACCTCCTTCGAGGCGCGTCGGAAAAGCTCCAAGCTCAGGTACGCGAAATTGGGCCGAATGTTTTCTTGGCTGAAAACAAGGCTAAGCAGATGGCGAGGGGGCTCCAAGGCAAGTTACCTTTGCTCTTTGGCAGTGAAGAGTCCGGAAGCGTGCTCCGACGGTTCAAGAACGAACTTAATGAGAACAGCAAATTACCGGCAGTCTGTTACACGTTGCCCGAAGCATACCACGACGACATTGAGGGTTTGAAGATGACCAGCAAACTCTCGCAGCCGCAGCCAATTTTTCTCCGCGAGCAAGACGAGGGCGACCGCCAACGGAGAACCCGAGAAAAACTGTACGGCTTGCTGACGGAACTTGGATTACGTGTTCTCGAGTTTGAGGGGTTAGGGGGGAATCGGCTAGAAC
>JBAVCK010000138.1:0-6892 GCA_049586635.1 Bathyarchaeia archaeon | reverse complement strand
AACGTAGAGTTCTTGACGCGCTTGCAAACCTATCCAAATACTCCAATCTTTGAGAGCCGTTATTTAACCCTAAGAAACGTCACAGCCCACTGTCCGCTTGGAGGCATTAAAGACGGTTTGACTCGAGCGGAGCGTTCATTTTCGTTTTATTGGGACTTGCACTTCACAGTTGGCCCAAGCGCGGGCACTGGTCCACGGGCTTCCAGTGTAAACTTCCCTCGCCGGCCCTAATTGCTTGAAGGGTCTGTATTGCAGCCAGCCTTCAATCCCATGGTAGACCACCTGGTCTGCTACCTTATCAGGGTTGAATGTCACGCTTACCACTCGAGGTATTCCATTCCCTTCCTCGTAATCCCGTAGTATTGGCGCTGGTTGAGGCTCCCTTGTAAGGGAGCTCCGACGACGTGGACCTTGATTAATTCATATCGACTGAGCGTTTCAAGCATTGGTTTCATTCTATCGATGGGTAGTCCAGCGCCATAGGAGAGCCTTGTAACTTGACAACCGTCTGGGTGGCGTTTCAAGAACTCGAGAATATCGGCGTAGATATCTAACCGAGAACGCTTCTTCAAAAACTCTCCTCAGCGATCCTCGAGGCTCCCTACAATCTCAAGTTGAATTATAGGTTGCGGCTAAGTGTGGTTGCATTTGTCTCCGGCCATTCCATTGCGATGCATGGTCACGGGATTCTAACTGAACGCTAAACGCACACGCCGGAAGAGGAGGTGCTTATTAATCGTCGGTACATTGGTTCTCGGGCGCGTTGATGATGGATTTCGCGGCAAGAGACATTGTGTCGATCAAAGATTTTTCGCGTGAAGAGATTGACTACGTTCTCAAAACAACTGATTCCTTAGAGCCGATGGCGAGGAAGGGGTCGCACGCCCTCGACGGAAAAATTATGGCTACTCTGTTCTTTGAGCCCTCTACTCGAACAAGGCTCAGTTTCGAATCCGCCATGTACCGGTACGGCGGGAATTGTATTGGTTTCGCTGAACCGAAGGTGGCTTCAGTTGAAAAAGGAGAAAACCTCGCCGACACGGTCCGCGTTGTGGAGAGTTACGCAGATGTTCTAGTGATACGTCACCCCTTGGAAGGGGCTGCACGGCTTGCAGCCGAATTTGCCTCTGTCCCAATCATAAACGCGGGAACAGGTGCTGAGGAGCACCCGACACAGGCTATGCTTGACTTGTACACGATTCGTAGGGAGCTCGGAAAGATTGACGGGCTCAATATTGCCTTAGCGGGTGACTTAAGGTACGGCCGCACCGTCCATTCCTTGGCTTACGCCCTGTCCATGTACAACATCAACCTCTACCTAGTATCCCCGCCTCTGTTGAGAATGCGCAAGGAAGTCCTAGAGGAAGTCAGCGGGCGGGTCAAGGTCATTGAGGCCGAGGAACTTTCGAGGGTTATACCGCAAGTCGACGTCCTCTACATGACCAGAATTCAAAAGGAAAGGTTCGGTTCATTAGAAGATTATGAGAAAGTACGCGGTTCGTACCGGCTTACCGCAGCCGATCTCACCCAAGCCAAGCCGAACTCGATCATAATGCATCCCTTGCCTAGGGTTGACGAAATCGAGTACAGCGTCGACAATACCCCGCACTCAAAGTACTTCAAGCAGGTATGGTACGGGCTACTCGTTCGCATGACCTTGATCGGCCTCGTTCTCGGGGCGTTAAAGTAGCGTTAGTGTTACCTAAGGTAACGCTTATATGATGATTTTCCCCAACATATTACCTGAACGAAGATGCGTCTAGAAGTACTCCCATCATCCCGAAAACGCCGAGTCCTATCTAGGCACGTAGTGAACTATACGGCGTTTCGTGAAGACTTTCGCACGCAAGAGGACGAGAGCGAACTTCACCTCCTAGAGAAATTCCACGCGGCGAGGGTTCTTTCCCAGAACCGAGATGTTGATACCTTTGTCGAACCAGTTCTTTACGACTCCGAGAAACATTCGCACAGGCTCACCTCAGACCTTGTCGGGGTTGAAGGCTCTACCTTAACGGCAGTATTCTGTGAAACAAAGCCGCCGGACGAATCGCTGCTGAAGGATCTGGGGGTAGTAGATGAGGCGGAGAACTCAAAAGCCGTTGTCGTTTACCCATCGAAAGCGAACTCTAACCAAATAAGTTCCTACTTCCCCGAGGCCGTTGACTCCGGCAAATTCGTAATCGAGCATCTCAATTGGCGGGACCGAGGGCTGGAGCGGGCTTTTCGGGAAGCACTGGAACTCATGGACTTGCTCTGCAACGAAACACGTGTGAAAATGCTGCTACCGCTGTTGGAGCATCCGCAAGGGAAAAAGAATTTCAGGCAAGGAATAAACCCTAAGCTCATCTATGAAAACGTCCCCTTGCTTAGAGCACATAAACTCATAGACGAGCTATCGGAAGACCTGTACGACCTTACTCCGATTGGCAAAACGATCCTCGGCGAGTACCTGGCATTCGTCGAGAAGGTCAGGGATCTGCTCGAAAAAGCGGACAAAGAAGAATAGGCCTGGGGCTGAGAAAGACGGGTACAATGGTTGAACGCCTAGACGCCTCCCGTGACTTTGGCGACGTTTTCGAGGTTGTCAAGAAATCTGCAGAGCATTCTCTAGGGCGCCGTAGAGCAGGCCTAATGCTCTACCTGGCTAAGCTGCCCAAGCACATCGGTGCGTTTCACACCATGGGGACAAACGGCATCGTCATGAATCGAACAATCCTCGACATGGTGACGCATGGCGCACGGTCACTCCGCGAGATCAACTCCTACGTGTATTCAATCCTGCTACACGAGTATTTGCATTCACTCGGCTACGTGGAAGAACAGGACGTGCGAAAGCTGGTGTACGATGTCTCATTGCAAACATTCGGCCCAGAACACCCCGCCACCCAAATAGCCTCAAGAGGTCCAGGCGCTATGTTCCCAGAAATCTCACTTCATGATGCGCCAACAGAGACTCCTGACATTGAAGTAATTCCAGACCTCGAGAGAAGCAGCCAGCGGTACATCAGCTAGCTACCGTGTAAGATATTCGCCTATCCACAATTCTCTTCTTTGCTTCAGGCCAAAGGGTGAACGGCAGCAGACCGTATGATGAACGGCCTAGGTGCGTGGTCCTGTCTGAGCCGCAATTGCTGCATTTCGGTGTGATTCCAAGGTCGATGTGGTTGCAGACGCTGCAGGCTGAATAGTTCGCTGTATACGTCAAGAATTTGCAACCATATTCAAACGCTCGCTCGGTGAGCTTCAAAAGAGCGGGCGCCGTGGAATCAGGGGAGATACAGACCACGCTAAGATGTCCGCCAGGCGTCGCTGATTGAAACCTTGATTCCATATCCAACCTGCTGTCGATAGTCATTTTCGTTGTCAAAGGGATGGTCGGCAAGTCGGTATAGTACAAGAGACCCCTAGATCCGTCTGCTACAATAACCGCCCTCCCATATTGCTCCATGTCCAATTCCGCGAGCCTACCCGCGGCTTCGTCCCCCGGCCGTTGTGAAACCAGAATGCGCATCTCCGATTCCTCTGAGGCGGACTTTAGCAGCTTCGAAGCCTCTTGCAGGATCCTTAGGCCGAAATCGGCTGCCGCTTTGTCCCGTTCCATCCTGAGTCCGGTGTGGGCGTCGACGGCTTCGTTCAGGCCAATAAATGAGAGGTTGTAGGAAGAGTTCTTTTCGTAAAAGTAGGGTGAGGCGCCACCCTCCCCAGCCAAGAGCGGGAGCAGCGGTTGTTTCAGACGTTCGCTGACGAACTTTTTCTTGACTTTGAAACCTTCCACAGTTAACGCGACAGTCTCGCTAAGTAATGCTAGGAGTTTTTCGTCGTTCTTCTTGGCCTCGTACGCTATTCGAGGAAGATTTATGAAAATAGTGTCCATGCTACCTGTTCTGACACAGTCCGCGTCCCAATGATTCGTCCACTCATCGCCTAACCTAAGACCCGTAGCCGAGTAACTGCTCTTTTCTTCGTCGCCAATTAGTTCGAAGAAGGGGATGCTGCGTTCTGCGGCCAGTTGGTGGGCTTTCTCAAGAATCAGTCTACCCTGCCCGTCACTCAGAGCCTTGCGCCTAACTTTTACTACAAGATGGGGCAAAACCGGCGGGCGTGACTGTGACATTTTCTGAAAAGCTTCGATTGTCGCACCGGCCAGCCGACTGCTTTCATCCAAGAAATCTGAATATTTGCCGGCGCTTTTGCCACCTGGACCGATCGCACTCTCCTGCGAAAGGAACGCTGGCATCGCCAAGTCAACTGAGACTGATATCCCTGCTAGAGGAGTGCTTGAGGGAATATCCATCCGCAATGAAGTGAGGAAGTAGTAGACGCCGTTAGAAATGTCCTCCGCCGATCTTCCTTGAATGTATGGAGAGAGGAAAATGTTGAAGAATTCAAGCGTCTGCTCTCCAGAGACCTCGCCGGCCCCGAGCTCCAATACTTGGCGGACCAGTGCAAGCGCCGCTTCGAAAGTGTCGGGTGGCGATATTCCCGGGAGACTGTTCTTTAGGAAGTAACGGATGTCGTGAACAACTTCGTTTGGGGAAAGAATCCAGTTTTCCAAGTTAGCTATGTGAATCTCGCCCGAAAGGTGCGCATCAGCGAGTTTGTGAGGTAGGCAGTTGAGCAGAACATATTCCGAGAGAACTGACCTCGCTGACGAACGTTGAACGTAACCAGCGCTAAGCTGCTTCTCGCCCGCAGTTTTGATGAGCTGGGCGACATCGTAAACTGGCATTCCAAGCCTTGTGAGCTTGTGGCGGTACTCCTCCAGTTTCTTCTCAATCAAAATCGCATTGACAAATTCGCGAATTAGCGGCGCAGTAAGGTAAGTCGTCTTCAATCTGACGAGCCTATCCTCAGCCTCGGCTGCTATCTCGTCTGCGATTTCTTGTGGGACGCCCGCTTCAACTACGAGTGACCTTGCGATTTTGTTCCTGTGGAATTCCTCTATTGCAAGCCTTGAAGATCTCACGTAGAGTTTGCCGCGCTTGACATTAACGTACTCGTCCAAGTCTCTAGCGAAGGAGACGATCATTCGGCCGAGTTCAGTGACCTCGTACCGCTTTGTCTTCTTTTCAAGGGTCACTAGGCCTTTGTCAGTTAGGCTTCGGAGATGGTAGACAAATTTGCCAGCGTCCCGCACAGGGTCAAGTTTGAGCTGGAACATTATCTCCGTATACTGGAGGGGGCCTTTGGTTGATAGAAGTCGTAAAATTTGTAGCCTTACCGGGGCAGACGCGGCGTCGAAAATGCCGGCGCCGACTCTCTCCGATGAACGAAGCAAGTGATTACCGCCTAGAAGATGGCTCGCAGCCACCATAAGCATGCGCTGACGTTTAAAAAATTGTAGTTACCGCTATACCCCCACTGTGGGGTTCAGAAATTCCCCGCTTACAGCAATTGAGAATCTTTATTTTGGTTCGACATGCGAGGAAGCGCCTCACAATGTAGGTGTTACGCAAGTGGATGAAGTGCGAATGCGGGAAGCGGATTACAGTACCCTAGCGAAACTCGAAGAAGCCTTCGAACGAAAAGACCTTTCATTCTTCAAAACGTTCCTGCAAAACTCAAAGGGGCTCCCCCTCCTACTCCGAGTTCACTCAGTTTGCATGCTCGAACACATTGGAAACGAGGAAATGGTAGAGCCATTGTGCAAGGTCCTTGCGGAGGACCCCAGTCCCCTCACACGCCACGAGGCTGCGTTTACCCTAGGCCAGTTAGGTTACAGCTCAGCCGTGCCGGCATTAGTAGAGGCGATGCAACATGACGAGAGCCCAATCGTTCGACATGAGTCGGCCGTAGCACTCAGCTCCATAGGCGACGATCGTGCAATTCCTGATTTGAAGAAAGCAATCGAGGATAGCGATGAGGACGTCCGCAATTCAGCACTGATTGCTTTCGAGTATCTAAACTACTTACACCGAAAAAGAGAAAATGCTTCCGATAAGTTCGCGGTGAAACCGAAGATTAGGCTGTGAAGCCTTTAAGCTAGTGCCGCGTCCCTACTGGGCTTAGGGGCGGTGGTCCAGGCCACGAGTTTACCCATCGTGGGGACAACTTGGTCTAAGATAGCATCCACTTGCCTTAAAACCGGTCTCGGGACCTAAAAAATGCCGAAGAGCGAGTACACCGGTGAGCGAGGGTTCAAAATGACCTCCCATGGTCAGGATATTCCCTCCCGCCCCACCATACCGTTACGATGATACCACTCCCCTTGCGATAAACTCAGCAATTTCTCCGCAGGAGTCAACCTCGATGATACAATCACGGTGAATAATGGTTTTGTTTCCGGAATGTCCGCGGTCATCAAACGGGATTTGGATTGATGAAAGTACTGGTCGCCCTACTGTTATTGTCGACGCTATCGTTCCCAATCGGTGTCAACGCTCTTGCGACGCCGCAGGCTCAGGTTCAGAAGCGTGCTTTGTTTCTCTCATCATTGAACGCAACGCGGCCTATGGGCTACTATGCTGGGAGTCTCGTGTCCTCCTTGAACCATTCAGGATACAACGTTACATACCTAGCTGACGGCGCCGTTACAATCAGCCTTCTGTTGACTAGGATGAAGAATTACAGTGTCGTCGTCTGGCGCACGGACAGCTTCACCCAGAAGAACGCAACATATTGGTATGTCGGCGAGAAACCCAGCGATGCGGGTGAACAGAGGTACGCTTCGGATTTTGCTGCGGGTCGGATAACAACTAGTACGGGCATGGTCGCCGTTAGTACAGACTTCTTCACAAATCACTTTGGGCCTAATGCCCTGCAAGGGGTCAAACTACTGATCTTTGTGTCGAGTAATGGTAATGAATTAGCGCCGATTTTTCTTGCGGCAGGGGTGACGTCAGTAGTTTTCTCTAGCGGTGCCATCACACTCCAATTCGGTCTGGTGGATGAC
>JBAVCK010000137.1:0-8049 GCA_049586635.1 Bathyarchaeia archaeon | reverse complement strand
GCAGAACCTGGTTCGACAATTACGGCGCCGCGAACCATATCTCGCCAGCCAGCTTTTGCGGCAGCCTTCAAATTTGCTTAACCTCCTTGAACCCCATCCTAACCATCTTCGCGTTAACTTCACCCGACTCGCCGTGGAACCTCTGTTTCACGGCAGATTCTAAGGCCTCGATGCTAAGGCAAGCAGACGCGTTCGCCAGTGCCCCAAGCATTATCGTGCTTACAGTTGGGGTCCCGATTAGTTCCCTTGCGATCCGAGAGGCGTCGACGACAAACGCGCATGCCTTGGACTCATCACTCATTTTCTTGACAACGGACGCTTCTAACTCTGGGGAGTTTACCACAAAACGCCCCTCTGGTACGAGTCCTCGCGTTACAGGCACTGTCGCCAGTAGGCTTTTTTCGAAAACTGCGACAGCTGTCGGGGTGTATATTTGGCTCCTGATTTCGATTGGTTGGTCATCGATGCGGGCAAATGCCGCTACCGGCGATCCCAATCGTTCTGGGCCAAAGTCGGGGAACGCTTGTGCATACTTCCCGTCCAGAATTGCGGCTTGGGCAAACAGGCGGCTGGCGGTCAGTATGCCTTGACCGGCTCGGCCGTGAAACCTAACCTCATGCACCTTCTTCAGACTCCGATGAATGGACCCTCACTCGAAGTATATGCTAATCATAGTGCCGTATGGATTCTATAGATGGAACATACTCCCTAAGCAAAGATGTGTTCCCCTCAACTCAAGCTGGGAACACTCGGTCCCGACACATCTGCACGACTCAAGCCTCCGAATTATGAGACCTGTCCACCGTCTGACCAAACCTGAATCAGATCTACGACCCAACCATTGACTAAGCGAATCTAGGGTCTGCGAGCACTGCTCAAACAGCAGTCGTGGCATGTCGCATTGGGACTGGCAAAGCCTTGAAAGATACTCAGCTCTACGTATTCTCTGAAAAACAGATAACTAGCACGCTAAACCTGAACGGAAGTGCGAACAAATCCTTAAAACAAAAGGATTAGCACACTCCCACGGCAGGGCCTGTAGCTCAGCTTGGCTGGAGCACACGACTGATAGGACGCTTCTCAGAAATCGTGGGGTCGCCGGTTCGAATCCGGCCAGGCCCACCAGCTTCCACGAGTGGCCAACTTGAATGAGAGCGCGACGACGCAACCGGGTCCGCTGGACATTATCAACAATCTGACTGCAGCCATTAATCGAGGAGATCTAGCAGCAATGTTGGCGTCGTTTGAGCCTGACGCGGTTCTTGTAGTTCAGGCTCTGGCTGGTCAACCTGCGCAAATTGCCCGAGGCCACGTTGCTATCCGCGAAGCATACGCGGGATTTGTTTCATTGAAGCCCACGCTTCGTCGGCAAGGGCAACAAATAATCGAAGCTGGCGGTATTGCGCTTCATTGTTCTAGGTGGACATTGACAGCTACTTCCCCCGACGGTAAGAAAGTAGAGAGTACAGGAGCCTCTTCAGATGTGCTGCGGAAACAGCGCGATGGACGTTGGCTTATTCTAATTTACAATCCTTACGGAACAAGGATGGTGGGCTGAAGGATTAACGATCACGCCATTCCACTTATCGAGATTTCGTGTAAAGTTCATCAATAGAGCACTAATGGGCTATGCTGCGTTTTCTGCTCCAAACACTAGCCATTGTCAGTGCCGCCGTTGCGACTACGCCGTGGCTGGCTTTGTTTTCTTTGATCTGAATCGTATAGTTACAACCAAGACCACGGCGATCGCCACTATGACCGCTGCTAAGGCGAACGTCGAGTCACTTGCTTTCGCAACAGTTGCTTGGGCCGCGGTTTCAGGGAGCACGTTCGGTGGGATGGTTACTGAAAGTGATTTGATTGTCGACAGCCCATCGTTTTGAGTAGCGTTGATCTGAATGACGTAGGTCCCTACGTTGTCGTACGTGTGGGTTGCAGGAAATTGTTGTTCTGAGGTTTGGCCGTCTCCCCAGCTCCAGTTCACAGTTATGATTTTGGCGTCTTGGGTTCCTGGGATAGCGATTCCGCTAATTCTTACCGTGAGGTTTTCGGGGAATACTTCTCTTGTGAATAATATGATTTCAGGTGAGTTGAACAGCGTGCTCGCTTTCTTGATGTAGTAATTCTCTGAACCATTCAAGGTGACGGATAATTTGCCCATATTCTGAGAGAACAAGCCGTAAACCTGCACCTGATCTCCTAACGTGATGTTTGGATCGACGTAACCCGGACGAAGAGTGGGCAACACGTTAACCGCTTCATTATATGTGACTACCGTCACGCTCACGGTTATGTTGTTAGATTCTGCCCCTTCGTAAACGCGTGTGATCGATATGTTCCAACCATAAACGCCTCCCCTCGGGTACAGGTAAACCTGCACGACTCTCCCGTCGAATCTGGTTTCTTCAATGATACTTGTGTTGAATGAGACTGTTCGGGTGGAAGTATAGAGCGCCTTGTCAACCACCTCAAACGGAGCAGTTTCCGTGACGGTGCTTGAGCCCTGTTGGGCTACGACCACTATTCTCCACAGCCCGATTGGATACTGCGCTTCAAAATAGTCCACGAAAGTTCCAGCGCTTACTGGTGCCACCTCGTGAATCCAAATCGAACCATCAGGTGTTATGAATTCAAGCTTTATCGAACAATTTTGGCTGAGTGAGACGTAGAATTTGATTTGGTCCCCGATGGTGTAGGTTCCGATCGACACGTTTGCTCCTCGACCGGCATTATCGGTGTACACGTCAACAATAAGCCCCTGCGAAGCTGAATTGTTTGAAAGCTGAGGCGCGGTGACCGGAGTTAGATAATTGGCACTGAAGCCGACCTCGATAGATACGGCCATTGAGCTTAGAATGAATAATGAAATCCAAAAGAACGCCCTCAGCGACAATCCCTTGAGATGCTTTGCTTTGAAAGAATCATCATATTCCATTGAGGCCAATCAAATCACGGAGGCTGTCTCTTAGTGGTTACTTAATTATTGCAATTACGGTTCTTAACTACAAATCACCGACGCGTAGATGAAAAGACCACCAACATTGACGGAAAAGGGCACTGGCTTGGGGCGCAAGCTTACCCCAGTGAGAGATTATTTCTTTTGCAGGCCTGCAGTGATCTCTCTTCGCTTCCGTTCCAGCCATTCCTCGAAGGCTATTATCGCTTCTCTGTCTTTCTCGATTGAAACTGCCAATACTTGCTTCCCCAGCCGAGCAAAAACGCATACAACGAGTCCGAACCAAGCGACGATACAATCGACACCCTGTACATACTGGGCATACCTCTCGCAGATGCCTATGATAGTTAAGGGTCCGAGGGTGACGAATTCACGGTCGAAGTCGGTAGAAGAGTAGGTTTGTACGTCTGGCCGCATCTGGTTCAGCAACACATCCCCTTCGTCCGAGGCTAGTGCTACCCAGCGAATCTTCTTGTTGACGGCGAAAACTTCGTCGGCAGTAACGGCCAGCTTTTCAGGGCTCATTCCGTTCAACTTCTGGGGACGAGTCGAGCGGACAGAACGTTCTTCGATTCGTTAAAGTAAACGTCGTTCGCTTCATAGTTCTTACCGAACAGGTGAGAGAATATTCCGCTCCAGTAGCTGAAGAGAAGCGACTTCGCGGCGCCGGTGGCTTCCTTGACGCATGGATTCGCTATCTCAATTGAGACCGAGTGATCAGGATTCAGAGTATACTTGGTGACACCAACGCCGGAAAGCAGGTCGGTCTCCTTGACCATTTCAATGATATCCTCAATGGTAGCCTTCGGGTTATCTCTACGATGTTCCTCCGCATCCTCTTTTCCTAGACGAAATTCATGATTTCGAATTATGACCTCGGCAACCGACGACCCAACGAGGCCGTCAAGGTGTCTGCACAACGCCTCGGCATCAAGCGCCACATGCCTCTTTCCCACAACACGCAGCTCACCTTTCGCTCTATCCCAAACAATATCCTCCACTACTCACACCCGTCCGTTCACATGAGTCTGCACGCCACTTGAGGAAGGAGTGTGTCAATAACCTTTCTTGTCCCGCGCGCATGAATAAGATTTCGCAATACCGTATGCGATTACGGCATCAATATGATGTTGGCCGCGAGTGAACGGTTGGTCGGCTCCGGGATTACGTTTCACTTATGGGAAGAGGAGGCCTGACAGTATTAGTATGACTAGTCCAATAGAACCCACCAGTAGCCAAGTTCTGTTGGGGAGCCTCTTCCATCTCTGCGTCCGATATATGTGAGAAATCATGGCAAAGGATAGCAGATCAACGGCTAGGAAGACCGCGAATTTGCCTTCGCTTACGGTGCTCAACGCGTCGAGAGTCCAAAGGAAAACGGTCGCGATCGCCTGTAGCAAAAAGAGTAAACTAACTATCTGTTCACTTTGGTCCATTCGCCCTCAATCCTAGGTCGAACAAGTAGATTCTCCTCTTGAGCGAACCTTCTTCGAACCCAAGCCAATACAATAGGTACATCGCGGCAAGCACTGCGGCCCCAATCAAAGAAAGCGAAAAGCCAAAGCTCACTTCCCTCGCAAGACTAAACCCACTCAAAGCCATCTCCACGATGTCATTCAGGGATCTGCCGATTCCAAGAGAACCAAGCGCTATCACGCCGACGAAGCAAATCGCGACTGGCAGTCTCCGCAACCCCATTGGCGGTTTCGCGACCCCTGCCTGGCCTGATCTCTTGCTTTGTGTCAGTCTGTAAAGAAGGAATGATACTAGAGCAATGATGAGGGCCGTACCTCCTAGGACTGCCGCAGCTTGATCGGACGGAATGATCTGGCCCGGCGTCAGAAGCCCCCAATATGCAAGCACAATTAGTTCACCGATGAAGATTAAGCCAAGAGTAACCTGCACAGGCCTTTCACGAATCATCCTCCTCTCACCGCGGTCGATGAAAGGAAGAAGAATGAGCACGATGAAGACTATTGTTACCATCGCGAGTGCTATCGGAAGACCGGGCCCTTCGAATATGGAGATCTTGAGAATTTGGTATATCCAGAGGAAGTACCAGTCTGGTTGTGGGACGAATTGGGCGGCGAGTTCTGGAGTGTACTGCGGAGGAAGACTTAGCGGGAAGATGACGGAGATCAATAACATCATACTCCCGAAGATGGCTGCCAGTTCGAGGAGGTACATGAGAACATCCGGAAAAATCGGGATTAGCTTGGTTTCTTTCCCGCGAAGGGGTTGGCCTGTTGCTGGTTTTGAGATGCCGTGAGTTTCCAGCATGTACATCTTTGCTGTGAGGAGAACTAGTAAGACCGCTGGGAGGACTACGACATGCAAATCGTAGAACCGGAGGAGTTCCGTAGCATCTCCGCCTGCACCAACGGCCAGGAAGCTTACAAATGAGGCCAGCGAGGGCGGTAAGGCATCGATTATCCCGATTCCAACGTCAGTGGCAGATTTTGAAATCACGGTCCACGGAAGTAAGTATCCTGTGAAGCCGAAACCTAGCGTAACGAAGCCCATCACCATCCCAACAACCCACATCATTTCTCTCGGCTTCTTGTAGACCGACACGAAGTAACCTCGCATCATGTGCATGAACGCTAGCACTATCATCGCGTAAGCTGTGTAGAGATGAACGGTTTGCAGAAACCTGCCATAGTAGACGTTCTGGAAGAGGTATTGGGTTGACGGAAATGCCGCGGCTGGACTGGGGACATAGTATAGCATCATTATGACTCCCGTGACACCTTGAATCAAGAACGCCACCACAGTGAGTGCCCCCAGCCAGTAGAATGGGTTGATGGAATATGCAGGGGCAGCCCTTAGGAGGGGGTAAGAGAGCCCCAGCCTACTATCAAACCACTTAACCAATCGGGCAAGCTTGTTATCGTGTTCGCTTCGTTTCACAGGAGATTAACTCTCTGGGTTTCCGCCTTCGAGATCCGAGGAGACGTCGTTAGAGCCGGTGTTGTGCCCGAAGATCGCAGGCGGAGTCATCCCCGTCGCGTAAATAATACCCGCGCTATCAATTTCCAAAACAACCTGAGGTTGAGGCCTCGGTGAGGGGCCTGAGAGTACTTTTGCGCCGTGGAGGAAGTCGAAGGTGCTGCCGTGGCAACAGCAATACCCTTCTGGTCCTGCAGCACGGTAAGAACTGTTACACGCCGGAGAAGTTCCCGGTGCCTGATAGGCGTAGAGACAACCCAGGTGCTGACAGACACCACTAAATGCGACCACATCTCCGTCTGGGCCGACTCCGCCGTCAGCTTTCTGTCCCAACTTAACCAGAATGTTCGGTTCGTTGTCGAGAGGGTACTCGAACACAATTGGTTGGTTTACGTTCAAGTCTGCAAGTTGGGCGACCTTCACTCTTGGGAAGGACTTGGGACCACCGGTGGTGTTTCCTGAAGTTAGAGCTGGGTTTGTGATCGACTTAAGGATGGCCGCAATACCACCAATCACTAGCAATCCGGAAAACGTCATAATGAGCTTAAGGAAATTTCGCCTTGTTTCCCTGGCCCTGCGCAATCTTTCCTCTGCGGCCATCCGGTTATCGTCTCGTTCTCTTGGGTTTTGGCCTCGTAAGGATACCTGTAACGACTCCAACGATAAGTAGGCCCACTGCAACCACCGCAGCCAAAGTCGGGCTGACGCCGCCTTCGGAGGGTTGAGTTGTGGGTGTCGTAGTTGGCGGCGTCTGGTTGGTTATCGTTAGGTTGTACCATTGTGAGACAGATTTGATATGCGAAGACTCACCCATGCTTCCGTTCCAGATGGCGAAGGCAACGAAATAACTGGCGCCGTTTGCAAGCTGCACGCGATATGCCGCCGCGTCTGATGGGTTGAAAGTTCTGACCATTTCAACCGTCCAGGTCTTGTCCGATGTGGAGAAGTAACTTCCAACATGGACTAGGTATGGGTCTGCGTATGGCTGCAAGTTGGGTGCGTCTTGTCCGAAACTGCCTCCGATTACAAAGAAGCCTGTCATATTGGTGTAGTCATCTTCCGCGAATGACAGGTTATCGGATGGGAAAATGAGGTTTCCCGATGGGTCCGTGTAGCCCCCGGGAAACCCTGTGTCATTGGGACTGTTGTCGGTTGGAACAGATTGCCAATGCCAAATCTCCGCGGCGCCGCCGGTAATGGCGCCACTAGACCCAAGCTGCATCACAGGTGACTGCTGCCTGTTGGAGGCATTTGGGAGGAACCAGAGCACGGCTGCTCTGTCTGGGTAGTAATAGGTTGAATTGTAGAACAATTGGCCCACGTTCGCTGTGCTACTAGGGTCGAGAGGGAGCAGCGTCCCATTCGGAGCCTGATACACTTCGCTCGCTGAGCCGAAGGAGGGGCCTTGGTCATCGTGCCATTGGAGTAAGAGATAGACGTTGAACCCGTCATTCGCGGATTTAACGAGAACATTCCCTGTATGGCCTCCGCCGGGTGATACTGACGCCGCTAATGGAACTGTGGCGGCGCCGATTCCTTTCCAGAATGACTCACTCCCTGGAGCATCATAGTTGGGGGCCCCGTCTACGCGGTACGAGGTTATGGTCGGAAGCGCTCCTTGAGCGCTCGCGAACCTCGTAACATAGGGTCCGTTTGTGGAAAGAACTATGAGTGCAAGTAACAGGATTAAGGCACAGCTAGATCGAGTGCGAATCTTTCTGATCGTGGTCAGGTCTCCGTCGTCTGTAAGGAAAGTTCGGAGTGGGTTCTACGCTGTGACACGTATAAAAAACTGAGTTAGGGATAGTGGTTCGCACCGTGCATAGGCCTCGAACGTGTATTTGACGGTGGATTCCATTTTCAGTTCAGCACCTTGAGCGATTGGGGGCAGCGCGCTAAACACGTCGACCGAAGTCTTCGTGCGTACACGCCTGCTCCATCAAACCCATCTTCTTTGGGAGCCCTTGTCCAACCCTGACGCCCGTTACCGAGTGTCTTGGGTTAGAATGGCTGCCTTTTTTCGGGAGAGGCTTCAGGCTTAGATGCTTTCAGCCCTTATCCTCGACAGCGTGGCTGCCCGGCAGTGCCCTGTCGGACAACCGGTAAACTAGAGGCTGCGATACCCCGTTCCTCTCGTACTAGGG
>JBAVCK010000136.1:0-9370 GCA_049586635.1 Bathyarchaeia archaeon | reverse complement strand
TCTGGGCGACGTCCGAGCTCGCAACAACCCTCCCGTTCACTACCGCAACTAATGCGATGAGGCTGCCCTTCTCTATCGCGGTCAACCGGTCCGCTAACCATTCAACCTCCTCACCCCGCGTAGAGTGAGTGCTTCTTAGAATGTCGGCGTGTTCGTCAACTAACTCGTTTATCAAAGCCAGGAAGTCGTTGAGGTCATCCCACTCAGGAGCCCTAAGAACCGCCTTCCTGCCATCCCTCAAAACAACCTCCTTGTACACTTCCCCTGGGCGTAGAACCGGCACCGCAACCACATGAGACTCTACTATCGCCTGGGTTTAGCCCTTTGCTGTCCCTTCGAAACTGGATCCGGATTTGGTGGTGCCGGTGGGACAATTGAAATTCACAGTGAGGCTACTTCTGAACCGCTACTTTCTTAGCCGTTTCTGCATACTAGGTTCTAGTAGGATACCAGGAATCGCTCGTGGTTTGACTGGATATGAACCCTCGACATCGTGGGTTCATTTCATCTTCGATTAGGCCCGCGCTAGGATCTTGGCTTTTGGTTTGAATTCTTTGAGGTCTTCAGGTCTTGGTCCGATTATCTCGATTCCAAGAAGCTCATTTTTCTTATTCAAATCAAGAATGATGTTGTCAGCGAGAGGCCTACTTGTGGCTACTTTTCCCCTTTTCATTCTTACGTAGAGCGCCGTGCTGCTGGGGTCATACTCGAGTGAAGCCATATTTCCTCAATCCATCCTCATTGATCCAGAAGGCTGTGACAACTTCTACCTCGTCGGCATTAATCTCATAAATAACTAGCAAACGTCGCCCATTAACATTTCCGAAAGAAGCTCGTCTCGAAAAACGCACTTCAATGGTCTCGGTAGGTGACGCAAGAACTTGGTCAACATGGCTCTGCTCGATCTGCCGTTCTTTCATCCGGCCTAAAGCATGAGGTTTGAAACGGACATTCAACTTGCGTCTGCCGTCCAATTAACGAACATGCAAGATAAGCTGTGGGGATATAGTAACGACTGGGCCTCCCGGGCCATGTGATCTATTGCAGTGGTGGAGTCGCTAGGATACGAACCCACGAATATCCTGGATTCAACATGATATGTAGCAAGGCTGCGAAATCGGTGAAAGGACTGAGGACCACTAGAGCCGCAATCAAAGATTGACTATCTTTGGCTCATTCGTTCTTCGAATGCGCCTACGTCTTGATAGTATCGCACGGTAAGATCTCTGAGGCCTGGGTTTGTGTAGAGTTCGGCGGTTGGATGGTCTATTAGTGAAGCAATCTGCTTGGCGACCTCTTCAGCTGACTGAACAACCGCATCCCCAACGCGGGCCCCCGCCTTCACTGGGAAAGGCGTGCGGGCGACTTTGTGAAAGTCAGTATCGACAAACCCCGCTAGCACCAGCGAGACATGCACCTTCGGATACTTCGCCCTAAGGTCCATGCGCAAATTGGCAGTTAGTGAATTTGCGCCTGCCTTAGCCGCATTGTACGCGGAACGGTACGTTGCCAAAGGAACCCTGCCCAGGAAGGATGAAACGTTGATCAGATGCCCCTCGCCCCTCTTCTGAAAATATGGGACGATGGCCTTCATCCCGTAGAAAACAGACTTCAAGTTAACGTCAGTCATCTCATCCAATTCCTCCTCCGTCAACTCCATAACCGTCTTCCCAGAGCCGCGGCCCGCATTGTTCACCCAAACGTCAACGTGACCGAATTTCTCTATCGCAACATCCCGCAAACGTTCGACATCCTGCCGCCGGGTAACATCCACAACAACCGGGACCGCTTCAGGCCCAGCATGGGACGCTACTTCTTTCAGTTCCTTCTCTCGACGGGCCCCGAGCACCAACCGGTGGCCTCCGGAGCCAAGTTCCTTAGCCAAGGCGGCACCTATGCCGCTGCTTGCGCCGGTTATTACGGTGACTTTATGATCCGTTGGTAATCCCCAGGGCTATAGGCTAACGTATTCTGATGTATTCGTAGGCTTTCTTTGCGCTTTCGAAACAGTAATGAACGTTCTGGAAATCTTTCCTGAACTCTGTTGCCTCGGCTTTGATTTTCTTTGGGTCCTGCTTGTCGATGACGATTCGTTTGATCAGCTCCGCGACTTCAACCATCTCTTTTTCCTTCATCCCGAGGCGGGTGATTTCCGAGGTTCCGATGCGTATGCCTCCTGGGTTTTGGTAGTGCCTTCCGGCCTGTATGTCGCCGGGGAGTAGTTGGCGGTTTACGATTATGTTGGCGCTCTCAAGTGCTCTCTCCATATCTCCGCCCAAAGCGAACTTAGACACGTCAACTGCGATTTGATGCGACTCAGTGAAACCTTTGTGCTCGCCCAATAGGGCAAAGCCCCGTTCATGCAACGCTTGGCCTAGCGCTTTGGCGTTAGCCACAACTTGCTTAGCGTACTGTTTTCCGAATTCCAACATCTCGGCGAACGCAACTGCCTTTCCGGCCATGTTGTGTAGGTGGTGGTTGCTCGTGTTTGATGGAAAAGTTGCCTTCTTGATTTGCTCCGCGTACTTCTCGAAGGAGAGTACCGCGCCTCCTTGCGGGCCGAAGAGCGTCTTATGGGTGCTCAGGCATACTACATCAGCGCCTTCCCTGAGCGGGTCCTGGAAGATGCCCCCCGCAATGAGCCCGGCAACATGCGCTGCATCATAGGCGACAGTTGCACCAACATTATGTAATGACTCGGCGAGCTCTTTGATAGGCTGCGGAAAGAGGAAGAGGCTTCCCCCGAACATTCCAAGTTTGGGCGGTTTGTTTTCCTCCTTCGCCATCTTCTCGACCTTGGCTTTGGCCTTGTCAACGTCGATGTTCATTTCGTGGCGGTCAAAGGGAAAATACTCTACCTCCAAGCCGTGGACCGAGCCCGCAGTTCCCGAGAAATCCTTCCGCCCACTCGAAATGTGGCCGCCGTTCGGTATGGCTAAAGTGAGCATGCGATCCCCTGGGTTTGTGAATGTGGTGTAAACCACTAGGTTTGCGCAAACTCCAGAGACAGGCCTAACGTCCGCGAATTCAGCCCGGAACAGTTCCTTCGCTAGGTCTATGCAGAGCCTCTCAACCTGGTCGATGTATACGCAGCCCGCGTATACGCGTTCCCCGACCCATCCCTACGGAGGTCTAAGCCGAGCTTAGGCCTATTCCGCGTAGCGGTTCCCGAAATCCGAAACGATAGCTTCGCGAACCGCGGGGCTGGGAACGTTCTCTGACGCGATCAACGGAATCGATTCTGAAAACCACTTATGATGCTGCTCAAGCAGCTGCAGCACTTTATCGTGGCTTTCCTTAGGCGATGTTAAACCAAACACCCCAACCAAGCACAGCCTTCTGCATCTAAATTCCTTTGCCCTGAATACCTCTCAGTAATTCACTGACCCCGTTCGCGAAATGCCCGCAAGAATCGACCTGACTCATTTTGCAACGGCACACGCATCAAGTGAACGAGATCACGCGGCGTGTCAACATCGAAGCCAATTCCCTTGAACCGCAACACTTTGCTTCGTACGTTCCTCTGCCTAGCAAGCCGTAGGTGCCTGCGGAAGCTGTCTCTCCCAAAAACCGGGCGGATGACGTGGGGGGGAGTCATGAGTAGGGCGTTGGTTCCGTCGCGGTCTTTGGAAGGTGTGAGCGCCACAGAGTACCCTTGGGACCGCTTAAGGAACATGTCAATTTCCAATGATTTGAGAAGTGGAAGGTCCGAATGAATCACGAGAACGGACGAGGCGCCCCTTCGTTCAGAATTACTAACGGCTAATTTGACACCCTTATTGAGGCCGCGCCTTTTCCCCTCCCATAGAAAACTGGCCCCGTAACGCCTGCAGATTCTACGCACGCTCGTATCGGCGCTCACAACTGTTACGGAATGAATCTTCTTCGCCTTTCTCAAGGCGCTGAGAACGTCCTTCAGCATTGCGACAGTTAATTGCTCCCTCTCGGAAGGGTTCAGTAGTGGGGAAAGGCGAGCCTTGGACTTCCTAAGAACATTCACAGGAACTATCGCATGTATGCGCCCGCCTCGGCGTGGCTGTCTCTTCAATCTTCGAATTCACTTTTGACGGCTCTTGCCAATCGTACCTTGTCAGCGAGACTTCTCATTAGCGTGTTCATCACGATCGCTTTGACTCCCAGAGCCTCAATATCTTGTGCGAGTGCCCTGTCGACGCGGTCAATTATGAGCGTGTCTAAGAAGTCGCTGTAACATTTGGCTACGCCAAATGCACTCGCCTCAATCCCGACCGCTTTCATCAGTTTGTCAGCTGGCCCTTTCACAGTTTTACCGCCTACGATTGGGCTGATCCCGACAACCTTTGCCCGGGTCTTCTTCAGTGCGGATCTGATCTTGCGAACGGCTAGGATTGCGCCGATGCTAACAATCGGGTTACTTGGGCAAACAACGATACCCTTTGCTCTAGCGATTGAGCCCGTGACGTGTTTTGCCGGCCTAGCGGATTCAGCCCCCCGGAAACTTATTCCTTGAACCGTTGGCTTTGTCTTTCGTTTTACCATGTATTCTTGAAAGTGCATTTCGCGCCCTCCGGAAAGAACGTATGTTTGGAGCGCGTCGTTGCTTGCAGGGAACAGTTTTACTCGAAGACCGAAACGTGAAACCAAATCTGCTGTTACTTCCGAGAGCCGTCTTCCCCGGCGAAGCTCCTCCGTGCGGTAGATGTGCGTAGCCAAGTCTCGGTCACCGAGGTTGAACCAGATTTCGAACCCGTACTTTCGAAGTAGGGCTTGGCAGTGAAAGGTGTCGCCCCGAAAACCCCACCCCTTCTGCGCGTCGACAAGGCCAGCGAGCGTGTAGGTGACGATGTCCAAGTCTGGGGATACGTGGAGGCCGTAAATGTTGGTGTCATCCCCAACGTTACCTATTATTGTGATTTCTTTCTGCGGAACTACTCGAATCAAGCCTTCGAGGAATCTGGCTGCCCCTACTCCTCCAGCCAGGGCTACGATCAAGAAGAGGACCGTGCAGTTTCAATCGAAAGGGTTTCTCTAATGGGACGTAAACTTGCTAATCCAGGGATGGCCTGAAGCGATCTCAGGGACCTTCAAACTCAAGGGCGTGAATATCATGTATGGGATGACCACAGAGAAGGCAGCGTGCAACCCGTTGAAGATACTGGTGAAGAAGAGCATCGCCCAGAGCACTTGCCATGGGCTCGCGAACTGCATCCCTACCGCGGCAAGCGACTTCTGGCTGAAGCCCAGGTAATCGATTCCAAAAATAACTGGCCCAACATACGTGAAAATGCAGTAGTTGACAAGGAGCATCAACCCGACACGAGCCAAGGCTGCAAAGCCCAGCATCGTGCCTAGGGCCACAGAGGTGTGTGTGCTTCTCTGTGCAATCCGCCGGTAAGCCACACTCCCTAACCAGAGCCCCAACAGCGTTGACAAGACTGCGGCGAACTTCCCCGTCGGGCCCAGAATTCCGTTAGTCCCAGTTTCTGCAAGAATTGCCCAGTGAACGGTGGCGGTTATCAGCGCTGGGATAGGGCCAAAGATCAAGAAGGCTAGGACGGAGAATAATTCAGCCGGGTCAAAACGGAGGAACGGCAATAGTGGGAACGCGGGCTGTATATTGGCTGGAAGCACCATTGTTGTGAGAGCCGCCAAGCTCCCAAACACTGCAGCGCCAGTCAAAGCCACACTCCGTCTGGCAAACAATGCTTGCGCCAAGGAAACCACAGATTGTGCGCACGATAAGTCACAACTACTTAACCTTTACATTATGACAATTTTACTAAAAAATCATAGCTTCATGTCTATTATGGCCTTAGATTATCGCTTTTTGCTGAAGTTTTTCGCTTTCGAAACGAGGTCGCGTAGAAGATCCGCGTTCAGGGGGGAGAGAACTCTCGACCTGCCCACTTCATAGACTTGTAGAAGGCCTGCGTCTCGTAGAACCTCTACATGCCTGTAAATTCCCCCATAATCCATTTTCAAGTTGCTCGCGACTGCAGTAATGTGCAAGGGTTTCCTGCTATCCATGAGCATCAGTAGAATGCGAAGCCGGACACTATTACCTAACGCAGCGAAAGTTGTGGAGGCGGACTTCAGTTCGTCGGAAGCCGACATACCATAATCCACCCTTACGGGAACTATGGCGTTGAGCGGCAGTTAATCCTTCCTTAAAGGCAGCCCTTTCTTCTGGGCGAAATCCGCCATGTGCTCATCAGTGCAAAAGTAGTACGTTTTCAGCCGATCAGATTCCCCTACTGCAAAGGACGTTGACCCCATAAGATCGAGCACTTTACCGCATTGGTTACACATTACTTTCATTTCGAGCCCTGGGCGCGTCAGCTTACGTACGGGAGTTCTCTTTCGCCGCCTTTCTTAGCCTCAGGTGGGAAAGCTCCGCGGGACAAATCCTTCGCACGTTTCACTGCGTCAACGTTCTCCTTGGCCTGTTTTTCCAACGCCGACACGTCCATTGAGATATTCAGCAGCTTAGAGGCGAGTTGCAAAGCCGCTTTCGCAGCGTTGGCGTCCAGTGTTAGGTAACCGGGAGTTTCCGCCAGCAGGCAGATAGCAGGTATCTTTCTTGGTTTTGCAAGCCCGAAAATTAGGCCGTTTGTCCCCGTTATCGCGCCTCCAGCAAGCTTAACGGCCCCATACCTCTCCAATTCCTTTACCTGTCGCACATCCGTGCCGCCTACGTACACTTTTGGTTGCTCGGTGAACCTGTCTGTGGCCATCCCACCCATCGTGATGACTCTTTTCACGTCGAACTTCTGCGCCATTTCCAAAACAACTTCAGCGAGCTCATATTGTCCCTCTGGAGAGTACGGTTGCTCATTTGCCGAAAACAGTAACAGGTCTGTTCCGCCGCCGTTGTTCTTCCAGAAATGAAATTCTCCTTTCATCAGTTGCACCACTCCCTCATCTGTAAGCCACACCTTCGGCGAAAACATGGGAGAAAAGACTTCCGCGAAAAGTTCTGCCTTCAATTCCTTTAGCAGGTGGCTGACCGCAAGCCAAGCCACTGACCCGATCCCTGGAAGCCCGCAAACCATTACAGGTTTGTTGAGTTGCGGTTGTTGAGAGTACTTAACCTGCGTTTGCATTTCATATCGCCGGGGCTGAGTTTCATGGAAGAAATAAGAGAAGGCTTGTAATTAGTGTGTTTGTGAAAGGCCGTGATTACTCTGGCAGTTTCTGTTGACCGAATGGGGTGAGCCCCCACGTGAACGGCCGTGTCTTAGTTAGCCTATCAACTAACCGTTCTTTTCTTAACCCCTTCAGATGGTATGCCACACACTCGTACGAGAGCGCAGCTTCTTTCGCTATGCCACTGGCGGTCTTCCGCTCCCTTTCAAGAACGACTAGGATTTTTGACCTGGACATCAATCCGGCTTTGACGTTCCTCTTCGACATCAGGTAGGCTTTTGGATGAAGCGCAGGGGCCTTTGGCATGTTATCAACTCAGACAAACTGCGCGAGGGTGGGTTGTTTCTTCTTCTCCTCCTGCTCATTGAACAGTGAATTGATCTCTTCATGTAGAAGGAGTAGGCGTTGTTCATGGTACTTGCCTAGATTGTACTTCTTGACCAAGTCCTGCGCCACGGTCAAGTATTTTTCCACGCTGCCCCTGTACACGGTTAGTGAGAGCTTGCCACCGCAACGCGGGCACGCGCCCTTCAATGGGACCCTTCGAAACTTTGCATTACACTTCGTGCAGCGGAACCGCTGTCCCGCAAACGCCCTCAGGTTTCCGGTTAAGTCCCGCATGAAATGAGTTGACAGAACCCGTTTCGCAATTTCACTAGCCTCCACCGCCTTCACCGACTCAGCGAGATTCAGCTGCAAGGTCACCTTGTCAATCATGGACCCCAGCTTCTTGTAGACGCTTTCCAAGTTTCCGCTGTTGAAGTCGTGAGTCTGATGAGTGAAGCCAAGTGATCCCAGGACGGCGTCGGAGCCAAGCTTTTGCTGCACCGTCTCGATTAACGCCGTTAGCGTCTTCGGGTCCGAACGTATCTGTGTCTCCTCAAAGAACTTCAACGGAAGGCGTTGGACGGTTTCGAGGTTGAAGGCCTGGCGTGCTATCTCGCTTGGCTTGATGGTTGCCGTCAACAAGAGGGGCGCATCCATGATCCCCCCAATCCTCGAAGGCAGAAACTGCCTAGAAAAATTCAACAAAACATCCAACGCTAAGCTGACCGAGTCCTCATCTCCGTCACAATTGTTTGATGTTACACCAGAGATCACTAGGTTGTGGTGGTCCTCTACGGTTATGTTGTAGAAGGGTTCCTCGTTTCTGCGAATTGTTACTTTCTTTACCCTTTCAATTTTCGTCTGGCCTAGGAGATGGCTTCTCGACCTGAACTTACGCGACGACAATCTCTTTGCTTTGCCGTTTTTCTTCTGACTGTAGAAACCTATCTGTTGGCAGAATGTTTTCGCGTTTGCGGCGAACATGCGCAACTTGAAGGAGTCGTCAACGCGCTCTATTCCTTTCCGTTTGTAGAAGGCCCCAACTACACCATTCCCGCGATTAACCCTTCTGTCATGCTGCCAGGATGTTTCGATTCCAAATCTTGAGAGCAGAAACTCTATGTCACGAAGGAGAAGCGGGTTTATGGATGTGCAATTGGCTTCGAGAGTGCTGGCGATGGAAACGCTTCCGTCTCCTTCGAAGTACGCTCGCAAGAAGTGTTTGACTTTCGTCTTCGGGAGTGAAAATACGAAGTTCGGGACTCTCTTTTCACTCGCCCTGCTCCCGCACTTGAGGTACTCCGTGAATAGTTTGTAGACCAAACGTGAGCTTATCGTTTGCTCATCCTTGCCGACCCAAACGTTGACTCCGAAGAGTTTCTTGGCGATTCTTACAACGTGTTTCTCCAGTTTCTTGTTGCATAGGCTGACTTGATAGGCATCGGAGCGTTTGCTAGCATAGCCTTCAGAACAGTAGATTCCCAGAAGCGTCAGGAAGTCTCTTTTCACTGGCAACATGCGTGGCAGTTCCACGGTGTCCCGCTTTGCAGCAATCTTAGCGTTTTTCGGAACCTGTAGCCTGAGTTTCTGGAAAAACCATTTTGGAACCGAGTCGCGATATACGTAGTTCGAGAGAGCTTTGAGTGTCAAGCCGAGTTTCGCGGCGGCTCTTGCCAAGCCGCCTTCCCTCAGTAACGCCTTCTCCAAAACCGTTCGGCAGCCGCGTATCATTATGTTTGGATCATCGAGGTCTAGTAAATCCACGTAGTCGATGTCCTTCAGGGGGATTTGCAGTTTCTTGGGCACGAGAACTCTTGGTGCTTCATGGGCACTTACTTTGCTTAGGCCTTGTCCGTTAGGGATCGGAAACTGGTGCACTCCGGTGGTTACTATCGTTCTCCCACTCTTTGTAACTAGC
>JBAVCK010000135.1:0-9959 GCA_049586635.1 Bathyarchaeia archaeon | reverse complement strand
GGAAACATGCTCAAAGTGAACGGATAGTACGTAGCCCAAGAAAACAGCCCAATCACCGTTGAAGAGACAAGAGCGGCCCTTGTGATATTCACCACTCGCTTCAATCCTAGAATCAAAACCTCAAACGAAGCGATGGGAAGTATGCCCCACGGAACATAGGCCGGAACCTTTGCGACTGCTACGAGGAAGAAGTAAGACACCGCATTGAATACGACGCCAATCGAGAGCGCAGCGCCAAATCTCGGTAACACTCTCTTTGCTGGAACCAGAACAAGCTGCACAACAAGCGCGAGCAAGACTGCAGCCACCAAGTTAAGGGGAAAAGCTTGGAATGCATTCGTTGTGAATAAGAAAACGCCAGCTGCCATGAGCCAGATTGAAGCGAATGCCAGGATAACACAAACGAGCGTTAGCCAACGCTTGAACGTTGAAGCGGCGACAATCGCCCGCCTAATCATTCCATACTCAATCGCCAGTCCGACGACCATTCCAAGGGCTACGGCCAGCATACCAATCGTCAAGAGCGCGAGGGGGAAGGGCGTAATGCTGGTTTCAGTAAACAAGAATTGTCGAGCCGTTTCATTCCATAGCAGAGCGATAATTTCGATTAGTGAACCGGCACCCGCAAGTTTGAGCCCTGCCACATTCACAAAACGAATCGGCACAGTGGCGGCCGGTAAAATCCGAGGAGCCCGGAGGCCTCGCCAAACAGCAAGAACTACTATTGCGAACCCCGCATACAGCGCAATGCGAGTTGGATCCGACCAAGGATTAGAGGTGGCAACCTGGCCGTAAGAGTACCTGTCCCACCAGACCGCCAAGACTTGGAGAAATGTCCCCATGGTCCCGACCAAGTAGCTCACCTGCCTCGACGCGTAAGCCAATTTTATGAGCGACCCACCTAGGCTACAGGAGCCGCAAATCTTCCTTGACCGTAGTCAATACAACATGCGTGTTGGTTCGGTCCACGAAAGGCATGCTAAGGAGGTTCTTGGTGAATTTGCTGAGTTCTTCTCGAGTGTGGAACTTTGCTATCACGAGAGCGTCCGTGAGGCCTGTAACATCGTAGACAGCGCATGTGTTGGGGAGCTTCCCGATCGCCTCCTCCATTTCAAGCAATTTCCCTTTCAGTACCGTGATCTCGGCTACGACGGTAAGCTGGTAACCCAGCTTCTCATGATCGAGCAGAGCTGAATAGCCGCGGATGATCCCAGCCTTCTCAAGCCTGCGAATGCGGCTGAGAACGGTCCCAACAGAGACACCTGCCCGACGAGCGAGCGACCGGTATGACCGCCTGCAATCGCGAAGAAGTTCACTCAAGATCTTTCGGTCAACGTCATCGATGCGCAAACGTTCAGCAGCAGACAACTTCGACACCCATTTTATGCACGTTCATCTAGAATCCTGCCTATTCGAAGTACATTTGTCTATCGATTTGGCCCATACGGATATATTTGTTCAGCGCATTCCCTCCGGCTCTATAGTTCATTACAGCGATGGAGCGCGAGAATTGCTAGAGCAAGCCAACAGCGTAGACTCTGAGCCGGTCGTAGAAGCAGAAAAACCGGGTGCATACGTGCGCTACAAGATTGAGGCGAGTCCAGCGCCGCCGCGACGCAAGCAACCTTATCCGTTCTATCCGAGAGTGGGGAAAGTTGGGCTTGCAGGCTTGTTGCTTCGAGAAGTGTTCGACTACGGTTTCAAGTTAAGGCGAAAGGAATACCGCGCCGCCCTGATGACTAGGCCCTGCATTTACGGAGTATTTGGCAGCCGGTTCGGCGGTTTTCACCCCCTACGAGAAAAATGCACAGGTTGCATGAGGTGCGTTCAGGAGTATCCAAGCTTCTGCACGGTCGACCGTAACCCGGAATTCTTCAAGTTCGCTGACTCCTATTGGATTCCCGAGGATCCGGCTACCGCGAGCGGGTCACCAATAGCCACGGTCTCATACGAGGCCGAGACCGGAAAAATTCCCATCAAGGGTATGGGGTACAAGGGAGCTTTCGCCGGTCCAGGCTGGGATTCAATGTGGACCGACATGTCAGAGATAGTCCGGCCCACCCGCGACGGAGTCTACGGCAGGGAATACATCTCCACCATAGTCGACGTGGGAAGAAAACAAAAATTCCTAGACTTCTTCAACCAGAAACCCGACCTGTCAACAAGCACCGTCGAAATCTCATTACCAATAATCTTCGACTACCTGCCACCAAACCTAAGCAGCCAATCCATAATACAATCAATCGCTGGCGCGGCTGCAAAAACAGGCACCCTATTCATCGCAGCACCAAGCCAAGCTCAAGAATTCTCCAGCTCACACCGGAAGCGACTAGTCCCCTTGATCTCACCTGCAAGCACTAACGGAGACCGTGATTCGGTACTTGCGGCGCAAGCGATCGAGCTAACAGAATATGAGCCCGGCGCGGTTGATAGAATTAGGAAAATCAACCCTAGAGCTCCGATTTCAGTCCGTGTCCCACTGTCAAATGATTCGGCGGAGAAGGCTTTGGGTTTGGTTCAGGCTGGTGTCGACATAATTCACTTCTTCGCAGACTACCACGGCCAAGGGTGGGACGAGGAGACTCCAATGTTCGTAGGAGACCTTCTCCGTTCCGTGCACGGTAAACTTGTGAAAGAATCTCTCCGAGACGAAGTTACACTAATCGCGAGTGGCGGTATCACACTGGCCGAACATATCCCTAAGGCAATAATCTGCGGCGCCGACCTCGTGGCTATCGATACCACCGTTCTCGTCGCCCTCCAAGCCCAATTCCTGAGCGAGTGCAAGTCCCCTGAAACCGGCCGCTTCGCCTCGGAGAAATTTGACGCGCGGTGGGGTGAACAGCGGCTGGTTAACCTGTTCGCTTCTTGGCATGACCAACTCATCGAGATTCTGAGCGCTATGGGAATGCGTGACGTCAGACGGTTGAGGGGTGACGTGGGCCGGGCGATGTTCAACGAGGATTTAGAAAAGGAGGCGTTTGCCGATATTGAACGCGCAACGTGAAATGATCGTTCAGAAGCATACGGAACTAATCCACCACGGACTCAACGTTCTGCCAACGCTTAAACACGGTATCCCAGGCGGGCTCGGAAACAAGAGATGGACTTCGGAGCTGATATTCGCAACCTACGAACAAGCCACCAACGGCAAACCTCCCAGCCAGCTCGAGTACAAGGTAGGGAAATCAGGCGGAGGTTTCGATCGACTAGACTTCAAGAACATCAAAAACCGCTCAGGGCTTGGGGATGAAGACTATGACCTTTCTATTGATTTGAACCGCCGGAACTTCGGCCCCAAGATTACAATCCCCATTCCCATCTACGGCGGCGGTATGTCGTTCGGTTCGGTTAGCCTCAACTTTATGCTCGCTAGGGCTATCGCCGCGAAACGATTGGGCACCTTCACATCCACGGGTGAAGGGGGTTACCCGCCCCCGCTCATGGAGTACAAGGATCATGTGATCACGCAAGTTGCGACCGGGATGTTCGGGGTGCGCGAACAGACGATTCAGGCGGCTAGGGTTGTTGAGTTCAAGTATGCTCAAGGGGCGAAGCCGGGCTTAGGCGGCCACTTGCTCGCGGACAAGGTGACCTCAGAAGTCGCGGGCATGAGGGAATCAATGCCCTTCACCTCGCTTTATTCCCCATTTCCTTTTCACAGCGTCTACTCAGTTGAAGACCACAAGAAGCACGTCGACTGGATTCGTGCAGTCAACCCGAACTGTTTGGTGTCCGTGAAAGTTTCGACTCCATCCGATGTTGACATGGTCGCAATCGGTAGCTACTACGCAGATGCAAACATCTTGCACCTCGATGGCGGCTACGGGGGAACGGGCGCGGCACCAGAAATTGCCAAGAAGAACATTGCCATGCCCATAGAGTACGCGATTCCGAAGGTTCACCGCTACTTAGTCGCGGAAGGAGTAAGGGACGAGCTCACGGTGATGGCGAGCGGCGGAATAAGAACAGCATACGATGTGGCCAAAGCCATTGCCCTAGGGGCTGACGGTTGCGTGATTGGGACGGCTGAAACTGTGGCGGTGGGTTGCACGCATTGCGGCAACTGCGAACGCGGAAGGGGCTGCCAAGTAGGAATCACCACAACCGACCCTGAGCTCACTCTGCTCATTGAGCCGCAATGGGGCGCGCAAAGAATCGTAAACCTCTACACTTCATGGTCCCAGCAGTGGAAGTCAATCTTGGCAAGCCTTGGACTACGCTCGATCAAGGAACTGAGGGGAAGGACGGACCTCTTGCTTTACAGGTGAACAAAATGCATCCAGCTGCGAGCATCATCCAATCCCGGTCGAGACTAGTTGAGGGAATGAACCTCGGTCGGAAGGTCGAGGCTGAGGGTGGATGTGGCGTGGTTGGCGCCGCCTGCTCAGAACCCATCGCCGGCAAACACTTCCTCCAAGCCCTCCTTCAAATGAAAAACCGCGGCAACGGAAAGGGCGGAGGAATAGCCGCCCTAGGCCTCTCACCGGAACGCCTAGGCGTAACCAAGCGTATTCTTGAGGAAGATTACCTAATTCAAATTGCATACCTAGACCCTTCAGCGAGCAAAGCGGTTGAAGATGAATTCATTCTCCCGTATCTTGACGTCGAAGCCGCGAATTGGCTTGAGACCATACCCGACTACACGAGCCTTCCTGGCTTGCAGGTAGAACCACCCGCAGTCCGCCGCTACTTCTGCAGGGTAAAGGAGGATGTGCTCCAGCAATTCATGCAACGGAGCGGCCTGCTGGATCGTCAAATTGCCGAGGACGAATTCATCTATCAAAACAGCTACGCATTGAACAAGAAGTTCTACGCGTCCCTAGGCGAAAAGAAAGCTTTCGTCCTTTCCCACGGCAAGGACATGATGGTTCTGAAAATAGTTGGGTGGGGAGATCAAGTCATACGTTACTACAAACTGGAAGATTTTGAAGCGCACATTTGGATAGGACACCACCGGTACCCAACGAAAGGCAAAGTTTGGCACCCCGGGGGCGCGCACCCATTCGTGGGGCTCCATGAGGCTTTGGTGCACAACGGGGACTTTTCGAATTACCATTCAATCGCAGAGTATCTAGCTCAACGGAAAATCTACCCCCTCTTCCTAACCGACACAGAGGTCGCAGTCTACCTGTTCGACTTGTGGAGAAGGGTGTACGGATACCCGATGGAGGTTTTGATCGAGGCGATGGCGCCTACGACGGAACGTGACCTCTACATGCTTCCCGAAGACAAACGGCGACTATACCGGGAGGTTCAGGCTTCACACATCCATGGCTCACCAGACGGGCCATGGTTCTTCATAGTCGGCCGAACCGAAGACGCAGGCCGCACCCTTCACCTAATGGGCATAACCGACACGTCGATGCTTCGCCCCCAAGTCTTTGCATTGCAAGACGGCCCAGTAAAGATCGGGCTAATCGCTTCGGAACGCCAAGCCATCGACGCCTGCCTAAAGAGCCTAGCCGCAGAGGATTCGCGTTTCGGAGCCAAAGCTGACCTCTACTGGAACGCGAGAGGCGGAAGCTACACAGACGGCGGCGCCTTCATCTTCACAGTTGACCGATCAGCCGGAACACCTGAGTTGAATTGTGTTAACAAATTCGGACGTGAAGTTTCGGTCCCAGCTAAGAAGCCAGCGCGTGACATCGTAGACGCGACTTTGAGGCTGGCTCCAACAATTCTCACAGAAGCGTTAGCTGCTCGATCAGGATTAGAGTCCGTCGAAGCTCTGTGCGCGAACCTGGAGAATGCAGCGGAGAGAAGTTATGAAGAGAAAGTGAAAGCTGTGGAATTTCTGACCTGGCTGCTAGACAACCTTCACTTGATTCCATATGCGAAAGAAGGGAAAATACAGGCAAACGCGGAATCATCGCTTTTCAAAATCCTACGGAAGTTTCCACTAATCTCCGACACGTATGACTCGAATTGGGTATTAGTGAACTCAACGAACAAGCATAAGCTACGAGCCTCCACGGGTAGCGAAAAAACGTTGCTGCTTGACGTAGCTGACTTCGCGGCGGAAGGTGAGGGTTCAGCTTCAGCCATGATCGTAACTGCCTACAAACAGAAATGGAAGCACGTTTTGTCTTTTGATTGGCGTGGGCAACGGTTCTGCGGTGCAGGGTTAGGGGAGCATTCCGATGGCTTTCAAATCGATGTCTTCGGCAACCCAGGAGATTACTTGGGGTCAGGGCTTGATGGGGCCGAAATCTACGTCCACACCTCAGCGCAGGACCAAGTTGCACAAATCATGAAGGCCGGAAAACTGGTTATCTACGGAGATGTTGGGCAGACGTTCATGTACGCCGCCAAAGGCGGTGACGTTTACGTTTTGGGAAATGCGGCCGGGAGACCTCTCATCAATGCAGTCGGTCGCCCGCGCGTCGTCATAAATGGCACATGCCTCGATTACCTAGCCGAGTCCTTCATGGCCGGCGACCCCCTCAACGGTGGCGGATTCATAATCGTCAATGGAATGAAATTCGGGGATGACGGCCAAATCTGTGAACTTGAAACTCCGTATCCAGGCAGCAACCTCTTCTCTTTAGCTTCTGGTGGGGCAATCTACGTTAGAGACCCTTCAGGAAAAGTTGGCGCAGATCAGCTGAATGGGGGCCAATTAACTTCCGTTGGAGCAACTGACTGGAACGTAATCCTACCCTACCTTCAGGAAAACCAAAGACTATTCGGAGTTCGTCTCGAGGACCTGCTGAAAGGTAAGGGACAGGTGGCAGATCTCTCGAGTGTCTACCGAAAGGTTGAGGCTATTCCGTTGAAGGCACTTGCCACATTAAACGAATAAAGTCGCAGTCCCGCTCCACGCCAGCTTGAATCATTCAAATTCGGTTGCCCGCACCACTAGATCCGCACACATGAACCCTGGATTCAGGTAGATCATTTGCTCCTCTTTCCATCAGCCCTATCCTGACACGATTCGGGGATTAGCCTGTTCATATCGGTTCGGCTCACTCATACTTTAGGGCGATAACTGCATTCATTTTTGAGGCCCGTCGCGCTGGGTACAATCCTGCTAGCACCGCAATCGCGATTGGGAAGAGTAGCGAGAATAGGAGTAGGTCGGTTGTGAAGATAGGCTCCGTAGTTGTGCCGCTGCTACTCATCGGGCCACCCCCCATTGGCATTATGCCTCCCATTAGGAAAGAGAGGAGGTAGCCGAGAATCGTGCCCAAAACTCCGCCTATTGCTCCCGTAACAACCGATTCGGACAGGAAGATGCTCAGTATCTGGCCGCTCTGATACCCGAGAGCTTTGAGCACACCGATTTCGCGTGTTCGCTCCATCACAGAGACGAACATTGTGTTCGTGATACCAACGGCGGCAACGAATAGCGAGACACTTCCGATAGCTCCCAGGAAAACAGTCATTTGTGATGACACTGATTCAATACTTGATACCATTGACCCCGCGTTCATCACGCGCACGTTGCTTCCGTACTGACTTTCGATCGCTGCCTGAACGCTAGCGACATCACTCGCCGACGACGTTATCACGAAAAACCCCGAGTAATATGGACTCTTCAAGAATAGCTGTGCTGCTTGCATACTGATGAATATCGTATCGTCAATGTTCGAGAAGAGCACACGTCCATAGGGGTTCAGTATCCCCTTAACTAAGAACGCTAGGTTGCTGCTGCTGGTGCTGCCGCCTCCGGATAGCGTCACTGAAACCATCTGATTGACTCCTATCTGAATGCTAGAACCCGTCGGAGAAGCTATGTCACTGCCAATTGCGGCCGCAGTCGGATCACTTTGGCTGGGATATGCGCCTTCGGATAGTGCGATTCCCTTGTATAGGTCGGACAGTGTGTTTAGATTAATGCCTTCTATTTCTCCTTGAATTGTGGTTCCACCGACAGAAATTGTCGCCATCTTGTCGTAGTAAGGAATGACTTCTGACACGCCAGTGATTGCTGCCAAGGTACTCACATCGTTTTGGGACAGTTGGTATTGTGTCCCGCTTCCGCTTACGAAGCTCATTGCAGAGTTCACAACCAGCGTGTTCGCTCCGATCTTACCCATCGACGTGGATATTCCTGCGCTAAGCCCGTTTGAGCTTGCGATGAGCGCTACAATGATTGCGGTGCCGACCATGATCCCTACGATTGTTAATGCGCTTCTGATTTTTCTATCCAAGAGGGCTTTGACAGCTAACCCAAAAACGTCAGAAAGAAACATTTCAGTCACTTCGCGTATCGGTCAATCCTCTGAAGGCGCTGGTCCTTCTCGACCATACCATCTCGTATGCTGATTACGCGGCGAGTGGCGGCTGATACCTCAGGGTTGTGGGTAACTATGACGAAGGTTGTACGCATTGTCCGATTGACTTCGGTGATGTAGTTGAGCAGCTCCTGCGTAGTCTTTGAATCGAGGTTCCCGGTTGGCTCGTCCGCTATCACGATTGCGGGATGGGTTACCAGCGCTCTAGCCACCGCCACGCGTTGTTGTTCTCCTCCGCTCAGTTCGGTTGGATGCTTGTGTGCTTCCCGGGCTAACCCAACTGCGCCAAGAAGCCCTCTCGCCCTGTCCTGTCTGATGTTCTTGGGTATTTTTCTGGCGATGAGGGGCATTTCTACATTCTCGACGGCAGTCAGTCGATTGATTAAGTTGAAGGATTGGTAAATGAAGCCAATTTTCCTATTGCGAATCTTAGCCAGTTGATCGTCGGACAATTTCCGGATGTCTAAACCGTCAATCTTGACGCGGCCTGAAGTTGGTCGGTCAAGTGTTCCGATGATGTTGAGCAATGTAGATTTTCCGCTGCCGGACGGTCCAATGATCGAGGTTAACTCTCCTCGATCTATCTTTAGACTCACAGCTCTGAGTGCAGGGTAGTCTACATGGCCAACCCTGTACACCTTGGTAACCTGAAACGTTTCAACCGACGGAACTTCCGACGGTGCTATTAGGCCAATGACCGTCTCAGGCATTTCAAATACACCCAGCATGATTGTGCAATGACTTGTCTGTGGCGGCGATTGCGTCACAGATTCGGTGACGTCGGCAGATTTGCTGGAATATTACTCGGCCCGACTCAATTTCTTCGCAAAGCCACTTCGATTCCTCCAGCAGATGTTGGACGTATTCTGCTTCCCATGTTGCGTGGACCACGGCGAGATACTGTTGGTGCATTGAACCCGTCGGCAGTCTCGACATACCCAATTAGGCATCGCCGTGTCGCCCATCCCATTGCGGAATATTACTGAGTTTTTCAGAATTGATGACAAGTCTTTACCTAATTCCGCAGAGGTAAAGAGCACGAGTGATTGTCTGTCCGCCAAACGAAAGGGAACGTATGAGAGTCGTCTACTAGGTGACACAAACGGTTTCAGTTGTATTGCTGGTGGCGCTGCGGGCTCCCGAATAACTCTACGTGGCCTGAAGAGCTTGAGAGGAACTCAACGTCTGATCTGATGCCCGACCAAGTTGAATATGGGTTTGCGTATGGATTTCTGAGTTAGTGTAGGAGAAGGCCTTCCGTGTAGGTTACAATATTGTTCGCAGCGTTCGGCCGTTTCAAGGTCCTCGTAGCATGACCCACAGGTCTCACATTCGGCAATAGTCCGCCCGTTCCACTCCAGTTCATTCACCAACCCTGCGTTCTCCTCCTTCACGATCGCGCTGCGCCGATAACATCGGAGAGTATTAGTTGCTTTTTCAGAATTGGTCACAAATCCTTGACTAATTGACCCCTATCGTCTCTCGCTCCATCCATGCCCCTGATACCCAAGAATTGAACAGTTGCATGAAGCGTGCACAAAGCGGAAAAAGAAGAAAAAGGAAAAAAAGGGTAGTGAGTGGCCTGTTTCTATGTTTTATCCTTCATGGCGTCAAGGAATCTTCCTAGTTTCATTAGGACGTACAAGATTCCCACACTCACCAGAAGGACCGACACCGCAGTGATGGTTCCGAATATGAATGTATCACCCATGCCTGCGG
>JBAVCK010000134.1:0-3189 GCA_049586635.1 Bathyarchaeia archaeon | reverse complement strand
GTTTAACGGCTGTCATTAGTAAGCTTCTGACGTTGAGGTCGTCAGATAGAAGGCAACTCATGGATATTACGCCTCAAGTTATGGGCCTCGTTGAAAACGCTGGAATAAAGAACGGAATCTGCATTATCAGCGTACCCCACGCAACTGCGGCAGTAATCGCAAATGAACATGAGAACGGTCTAATGCAAGACGTGCTCGCGAAGATCGAGGATGTTTTCCCGGTATCTCGGAGCTACCGCCACAACGCCATCGACGATAACGCGGACGCCCACTTGGCCGCGGCATTTCTTGGGCACTCTCGAACGTTCCCGATCGTAGATGGCCGACTCGTTAGGGGCACCTGGCAGAACGTTTTCGTGGTCGAACTTGACGGCCCGCGCTCAAGGCGGGAAGTATGGCTGCAAATCATAGGCGAGAGCTAATCAGCGCATGGAACGCTTGTATGTCGTCTCGGTTTCAAACGAAACCCTCCGAATACATGAGGGTGAAGTTTTAGAGCTCGTAAAGCCTAATAGCGATGAAAACGGAGCACCTGCCGAAGGAATCAAGAGTGCCGGAAGAAAACAACCTTACGTGGGTCATCGGTGGCCCTCAGGGTAGCGGAATTAACTCGGTTGCCGAAACCTTTGCAAAGGCCTGTGCCCGGGGCGGCCTGCGTGTATTTGCCAACATCGAATACCACTCAAACATCAAAGGAGAGCACAGTTACTACCGAGTACGGGCCTCCGATAGGGAAGTCCGGTCCCACGTCGACTGGATCGACCTTCTCATAGCCCTTGACAAGGAAACTCTGTTCGGAGACCTGCATAAGGAATTCCCAACACACAACGGCCATAGGAATGAGGTAAGCCCAGGCGGGGCCATTGTATTCGACTCTGCGCTAAAGTTGAAGCCAGAAGACATCGGACGCCCGGACGTCAACCTGTACCCCGTCCCGTACTTGGCCGTGCTGATCGAAGCCCTAAAGGAAACTGGCCACGAGCATGAGCTGAGCAAGTATCAAGTTATGACAAATACTGTAGCCTTCGGCGCGTCGATAGCGTTGATCGACTACGACTTCGACCTAATCGCATCATCAATAAAAGAAAGTTTCATAGGGAGAAAAGCCGCCCTCGGCGAACTGAACGTGAAAGCAGCGCGTCACGGATATGACTACGTTAAGAAGAATTTCCAGGACGGTTTCGCGTACAAGCTCCACCCGATCCCCTCAAAGGAGAAGCGGATGGTGATTCGAGGGGTTGCAGCTGTTGGAATCGCAAAGTTGAGGGCAGGTTGTGGCTTTCAAACTTATTACCCAATCACTCCGGCGACCGACGAAAGCGAATATTTGGAGAACCACCAGAAGAATTACAACATGGTCGTGGTCCAAACCGAAGATGAAATTTCCGCGGTACTCATGGCAACGGCCGCGGCACATGCCGGGGTTCGGGCAGCAACATCAACCTCAGGCCCAGGTTTCTCATTGATGGCTGAAGGACTAGGGTGGGCCAGCCATACCGAGGCCCCAGGCCCAGTCATTATCCTATACCAACGCACCGGTCCGTCAACTGGCCTTCCGACTAGGACCGAGCAAGGAGACCTCCAATTCGTGCTGCACGCAGGGCACGGAGAATTCCCCAGAATGGCCATCGCGCCGGGTGATGTAGTTGAATGCTTTAACGACACATTTGACGCATTCAACTACGCTGAGAAGCTCCAAATGCCGGTCATACTAATTGCTGACAAGTTTCTCGCCTCTAGCTACTGGACAGTTCCGATCTTCGACACAAGGGACTTGAAAGTTGACCGCGGCCAAATGCTAACAGAAGCGGACTTGGCAGGCAAAGGCGTCTACAAACGGTACGAGTTTACGCCACTTGGCATTTCCCCGCGGACCACTCCAGGAACGGCTGGCGGAATTTTCCACACAACAGGCGATGAGCACGATGAGTTCGGCAGCATAACGGAGAACTCGGAAAATCGTATCAAGATGATGCAGAAACGTATGCGCAAACTTCAGCTCGCTGATGAGCTCATTCCGAATGAGAAGAAGGTTAACTTCTTCGGCCCCGAGAAGGCAGACATAACGCTCGTGGGCTGGGGGTCAACGAAAGGGGCAATTCTCGACGGGATGCAAGACCTCGAGGCAGATGCGATAAGATGCAATTTCCTCCAAGTCAGGTACATGAGCCCATTTCCCACAGAATTGGTTACAAAGCATCTTTCGAACGCGAAGAAGAGAGTGTTAATTGAGAACAATTACACCGGGCAATTGGGAGCGTTGATCAGAGAGCACACAGGGATAGCAATGGACTACAAGGTTCTCAAGTACAATGGCAGGCCATTCTCGCAGAATGAAGTGTACGAGGGAGTAAAAGATGCAATTAAGAACGGCGTAAAGGAGGTCGTGATGGCCCATGCTTGAACTCAAAGATTACAGGACTAAGGTACACAACGACTGGTGCCCAGGTTGCGGTGATTTCGGCATACTGAACGCAGTGCAAATGGCACTATTCGAACTCAAACTAGAACCACATGATGTCGCCATAGTCTCCGGCATAGGCTGCTCGGGCAAGACACCGCACTTTGTCAACACCTACGGCTTTCACACCTTACACGGGCGATCGTTGCCAATCGCAACTGGGATCAAGCTCGCAAACACGACGCTTACCGTAGTGGCGGTCGGCGGCGATGGGGACGGTTACGGAATTGGCGCAGGCCACTTTCTCAACACCGGCAGGAGAAACCTCGACTTCACCTACGTAGTGCATGACAACCAAGTGTACGGATTAACCAAAGGCCAAGCCTCGCCAACCCTACCAAAAGGTGAGAGAACTAAATCGATGCCATCCCCCGCGATTATTGAAGGAATAAACCCACTCGCGACCGCCATTAGCGCCGGCTACACCTTCGTGGCGCGCAGCTACGCGCTCGACGTCAGACACCTGAAGGAAATCCTGAAAGCGGCCATCCTTCACAAGGGTAGCGCGCTGGTTGACGTACTACAAACCTGCCCAACATACAACGACATAAACACCAAGGAATGGTACGCGGGCGCCGACTTGACATCTAAGGCACCGAGGTTATACAAACTAGAGGAAACTGGCTACGACGGAAATGTCAAGGATCCGAACGATGCGAACGAGGTGAATCGGATTAAAGGGCAAGCAATCACCCGATCATTCGAGTGGGGAGAGAAGATTCCAATCG
>JBAVCK010000133.1:0-1959 GCA_049586635.1 Bathyarchaeia archaeon | reverse complement strand
AGGTGTTCAAGTTTGAAGTGCTAAAAGATGTTTACCTGAAGCAATTCAAGAAGGGCTCCAAGAGGATTACCGGATTCGATATGCAACTCGTGCAAAGAAAAATTCCGCCTAATTTTTGCCCTCGATGCAACGGATTTGTAATTCCCACAGGAGAATACCGCAAGATTTCGTACAGCTTGGCTGCTAAATCAAAGATCTCGACCACACGAAGAGCTAGGAAAGATTGGAGATATGAAACTGCATTTAGCTGTAGGAAATGTCGTTACGTTTTCTGGAAGTTAACATAGATTATCTGGGAGGGGTCTGGTGGTGCGGGCAGCCCAATTTGAACCGCGGTTCTCAGTGTCGAGTTCTGGGAGCTTCAAAATGGTGCGGGGGAGGAAACATGAAATATAGGTTCAAGTTGCCGAATTCTTGAGAACGTTAAACCCGTTCTTCGGTTATTCTTAACTTACGCCACTCCAACACCGTGTTAGGGCCATCGGGAGAATCATCCGGGGAGTGGTCTATTGGAACAGATCTCTATGCTTTCAATCGATGAGGAGACCAGAAGGCGAGTGGTCGCTAGAATCCTTCTCCGCTTACAGCGGTATGTTAGAGGCTACCTTCCATATCTCCGGATTGAAACAGATGAGGACTTCTCCAAGAACCCAGCCGAAGTTAAGATCAGAGTTTGGTGGAAGGACGAGAGAGCGCGAGCATCATCAGGAAGCGCTGAATGACGATGATCGTTGCACTCGGTTTTTGGTGAGAGTTGTTGGACCCTTACCGTAGCTATCCACCGAACCTGAGACTTCAGCGTTAGTTCATAGGTCTTCTCTGCCGCTGTACTCGCTCCAAATCTTCCATTGCTTTTGTCGAATCTTGTTTTGCTCCAATCTTCCGAAACAACGCGAATGCTTCCCTGTACCTTTTTTCCGCAATTTCCGGTTCTCCGTCTTGCTCTGCAAGACTTCCCAGTTGACCAAGCGTGCTTGCGATTCCCCCTTGTTCCCGGAGGCTCCGTCTGATCTTCAGAGATTCAAGGTAGAGCTTCTTTGCTCCATCAAAGTTGCCTTTGATCCGTTTTATCTCTCCAATATTCATTAGCGCCGCGACCATTCCTGGCCGATCTGCAAGACTCTCGAAGACCTCCTTCGCGCGGTTATAGAATTTCTCTGCCTCGTCAAAGGTGCCTTTCCGGAACGCGATATTTCCCAATTGTAGCAGCACTGTAGCTAATCCACGTTGTTCGCCGATCTTCCTAAATGCCTTCAATGACTCTTCGCAGTATTTTTTTGCTTCACCGTAGTTCCCAGTAACTTCCGCCATTTGCCCCAATTGATGCGATACCGCTGCCATTTCAGATTGTCTGCCAAGCTCCTCGTAAATTGCCTTCGCTCGACGATACAGACGCTTGGCCCTGCCATAACTTCCGCTAGCCTGCTTCAGTGTTGCGAGTAGGTAGAGTGTTTGCGCCAGTGACGCTTTATCTCCAAGTTTGCTCACTAGTTCGAGGCTTTTTCTAGCAAGTCTTTCAGCATCACCCAAGTTTCCCTTACGACGCTCTATAATGGCCAGTTGAAATAACGTGTTATTGATCCCTTGTTGATCTCTAATTTTCTTAAATATCGCCATCGCTTGAGCGTACTTTTGCTTGGCTTCACGATAGTTGCCCTTGAAGTAGTCAATCGTCGCAAGCGTATGCAGAGTGTTAGCAATACCTTGCTGAGACCCATGTTTTTCGAAGATTTCTTTTGCTTGATTGCAAAGCGCGGATGCTCTCACATGTTTTCCAGTGTCATGCTCTATCAGTCCCAGCTGGTACAATGTTATCCCCACGTACATCTCGCGGCCAAGTTCACGGAAAATCTCGCTGGCCTCGAGATACAGTTGCTTAGCTCGATTATGGTTTCCAACATCATTCTCAAGATTGGCGAGATTGACGAGTGTTTCCGCTGTCGCCATTTTGTTTTGTAG
>JBAVCK010000132.1:0-3431 GCA_049586635.1 Bathyarchaeia archaeon | reverse complement strand
ACCATGCTTTCCGAGCTGGCTGTACCCACGATCTTGGACCGAGAAGCTGTCGCTGTTCTCAATGTGGAAAGTAAACGATTCGATGATTTTTCGGAAGAGGACCAGAAACTGCTAGAAACGTTGGGAACACACGTAGCTTCAGCAATCAGTCGACTCAGAAGGGACGAAGCGCTGCAAGAGTCCGCCTCTTTGCATCGTGCCACTCTCGAATCAACTGCTGATGGAATCCTTGTAGTGGACAGGAATGGGAAAGTGATTACATTCAACAGGAAATTCGCGGAGATGTGGAGAATCCCAGAAACTCTACTTGAAACCAAAGATGATGCACAGTTACTCCAGTTTGTTTTCAACCAGCTCAAGGAGCCGGGGCAGTTTCTGGGGAAAGTGCAAGAATTGTATTCAAAGCCCGAAGAGGAATCGTTTGACGTGCTCATGTTCGCTGACGGACGGGTCTTCGAGCGGTATTCGCAACCTCAACGCTTGGGGGAACGAATAGTCGGGAGAGTATGGAGCTTCCGCGATGTCACCATCCGCAAGCAGATGGAGGAGGCGTTGCGTCGAAGAGGTGATGAGTTGGCTGCTCTTCAGGAGACCGTACTTGACATCACAAGGGTTCGATATGATTCGCAGAGCCTGCTAGAGGCTATCGTGGAACGGGCTACTCGCCTATTAGGTGCACAGGGTGGGGGGCTTGACTTATGCGACCCTGTAAAGCGAGAGACGCGTTGCGTCGTAAGCTACAACACGCCCCATGACTTCAAGGGATTGGTGCTCAAATACGGTGAGGGATCATCGGGCAGGGTAGCTGAAACAGGGAAACCGTTCATTATCGATGACTATCGCGAGTGGGAGGGAGGCGCCAGGATCCCCGGAGCAACAGACCTGGGTGCCGTGCTCAGCGTACCCATGATTTGGCAAGGCCAAGTAACAGGAGTAATCCAAGTCATCGAAAAAGAGGCAACTCGACATTTCACGCAATCAGATCTTGACATGCTGACGCTTTTCGCCAACCACGCCGCGATAGCCGTCGAGAACTCGCATCGTGCTGAGAACTTGGAGAAATTGGTTAACGAGAGAACACTCGCTTTGGGGAAGAGCGAGGCAAAGTACGGCTCGGTCGTCCAGAACATCCCTGTTATGGTGTGGACTTCAGACAGAGAGGCCAACACTGTTTTCGTCACGCCAAACGTTCATCAAATCTTCGGTTACTCAGAGAAGGAAATCTATGAAGGCGGTTACTCACTTTGGTCAAGTCGGATTCACCCGGACGATATTCGAAGGCTGGAGATTGGATACGACTCCTTGTTCACCCAGGGGATAGCGTTTGACGTCGAATACAGATTTCAACGGACCGACGGCAGATGGGTCTGGCTTCATGACAGTGCTACAAGAACCTACGAAATAGATGGAGTCCAGTACGCAGATGGTGTCACCTCGGACATAACGGAACGCAAGTGGGTTGAAGAAAAGCTGCGGGGGGCAGAGCGGCTTGCGGCGGTCGGTGAAACGGCCGCCATGGTTGCCCACGACTTGCGCAATCCATTGCAGGCAATTTCCACAGCCGGATACATCATAAAGAAGACTTTGGCTCAAACCGCAGACGAGAGACTACGAGAAATGCTTGAAGTGATTGAGGGTAGCGTCGCGTACTCGAACAAGATAGTGGGTGACCTCTTGGAGTATTCTGAAGACCTACGCTTGGAACTATCCGAAACCACTCCTAAATCCTTAGCAAGAGACGCATTTCGACAAATGAAGATTCCGAAGAACATAACCGTCTCCGATTTAACTTCAGACGATCCCCCGATACGAGTCGACGCGGCCAAGATCAGGCGGATCTTCGTCAACCTGATCGAAAACGCAATCGATGCGATGCCAACGGGAGGCGAACTCACAGTAAGCAGTAAAATATCAACTAACGAACTTGAAGTTAAGTTCACGGACACTGGGAAAGGTATTCCTGAGAATGTCTTGCGGGAAATTTGGAAACCCCTCATTACCACAAAGCCGAAGGGGATGGGGTTAGGGTTGGCAATCTGTAAGCGTGTTGCAGAAGCGCATCGAGGTTCAATATCTGTTGACAGCACGGTTGGAAAAGGCACAACATTCACATTAAGGCTACCCGGTATACTAAATCAAGAAGGAGCCAAGCGGGCATGAGCGATACAGCCAGGGTTCTAGTCGTCGACGATGATGCGAATATACTGAAGACTTTCTCTGAACTCTTGCGAGATGCGGGGTACGTGGTCGACACTGCTGAGAATGGGAAGGGCGCGATTGAGAAGTCCAATGCCAACTTCTACAATCTCGCCTTTATCGACATTCGCCTCCCTGACATGGAAGGCACAAAACTGTTAACCGCCCTCAAGAAGACAACGCCGAAAATGGTCAAGATCATCGTAACTGGTTACCCTAGCCTGCAGAATGCGGTCGAAGCGGTAAACAAAGGTGCAGACGCATACATAATCAAACCTGCAAAACCGGAAGAGCTTCTCAATACCGTTGCAGAACACTTACGAGAACAGGAGGAAGCGAGAGAGTACAGTGAGCAGAAGGTCAAGGAGTACATCGAAACACGATTCAGCAAACTTCAGGCCGATGAAAAGCAATCGTCCACGAAACAACGATGATGAATGGGCCCTCACAGGGCACCTACAAAGGAGACTTAGTCCCGGCGTCCTATCCTATTCTTCCTCAGTGGAAGTTGTAGATTTCGGTTAAGGCCTAGTGTGTATAGGCCTCGTGGTGCGCACACACATGAAAATAGGTGGTAATTCCATCGTCGAATATCTGATTCTGGACCTCAATGCCAGACAAACCAAGCTTCTTCGGGTTTCTCGGCGGTAGACCACTCCGTCAAAGTAAAATTCCACAGTCCTGTATGCCGACAGCGAGTTGACAGTTGTCGCACCCAATCCGCATTTTGCCCTTTCGGCGTTTGCTTGGAGTCCTGGCGATGCTAGCTTTGGCGTTTGCAGTAATCTTTCCTCCGTTTGTAGGACCGAATTCATTGCTCAACGCTTTTCTTCAAGCATTGACGCTCGCCACGCAATTGAACGGGCAATATCGGATCACTGGTATTCTTTTGATTCTAGGCGTCTTTGGTTGTTTGTTGATCTTTGTCGGATTGATCTTGGCTCTAGTTCTCTTCTCATATGGAAAGAGGGCGACTTGGAGCAGAACGGTAGTGCTCCTCTCGGTTGTCGGCATGCTTGTGGCAACTGTATCCTTGTTTGATTATAGCGGAGACTTCATCAGCGAGATTGTGACCTTCACGAAGGTCGGGTTCTGGCCGAGCCCTAAGTTCTTCGGAATCGGATACTTCATCTCTTGGATTATGATCGCGCTAGCATTGTATTCTTCGCGAAAGGTGCCTGTATCTGCAGTTCAGGAATTCAAACTACCAGTCGCCCCGAGCCCTACGGAATTGA
>JBAVCK010000131.1:0-9706 GCA_049586635.1 Bathyarchaeia archaeon | reverse complement strand
GGGCTGGTGGCTTATAGCGCGATCTTCGGTCTTCCGATAGTACTCGGTCTTGGAACCAAACCTTTGGCAGGCGCTTTCATTTACTTAGCTGCAGCCTCGAACTACTTCACCGAGATTCCATTCATGGTCATATTGACCCCGCCCGTAGCCTCGGCCTGCCGAGCGGCGTTTCCAAGCCTTCTAGGAAGGCAACGCCGTTCACAGCGCCATTAGTTACATCCGGCGAAGCTCTTGCCAGTTACGGAAGCAGCATGCCCGGCTGGCATCTCGAGCTTTTTTGAAGTATGCGATACGGATGCCACGGGAAACCCGATCAAGGATCCCGCTCGAATAGGTGCCAGGGGTGGCGGATTCGCAATTTCCCCCGCCGTGACGGTAAAGATAATCACCAAGAGGACCTCGCGGCCTCGGGTCAATATCCGTATCAACTCAAAACCCGCGCCGGAGGCACGAACCACTCGATGGGCCATCGATGAAATCCTGAAAACACAGAAAGCCAATCTGGACGTTCGTGTGGATTTGAGAATCAGAGTTCCCATTGGGGCTGGCTTCGGGACAAGTGCAGCGGGCACCTTGGCATCCTGTCTAGCGTTGGTCGACGCTGCGAGTATTCCGATGACTCTAAACGATTTAGGACGCATTACACACATTTCCGAAGTTGTAAACAAAACAGGGCTAGGAACTGCGTCGGCATTGCTGACTGGCGGTTTTGTTCTAGTCACGGAGCCGGGGGCGCCAGGCATCGGATCAGTCGATCGGTTGCTGTTCCCAGAGGATCACCTCGTAATCTGCGCCTATCTCGGGCCGATCTCAACACGGGAAGCTCTCGCTCGCTCCGACCTGGCAAGCAAGGTGAACCCTGCTGCGAGGAAAGCGATGGATAACATCCGCAGAAGACCGGAATTGCGGACCTTTCTCGATGAAGCACGGCACTTTAGTGAAACCGTTGGCTTCCAATCGCCCATTGTTTCGCGTTTGATTGAAACAGTAAATTCGGCAGGCGCCGTTGGAGTAGCCCAGAACATGTTGGGCGAAGCTGTCCACGGAGTTGTGCCAAGAAATAAGGCCGACCGCGCACTTGTGAAACTCCGAAAAGCATTCCCCTCCGCTAAAACTTTCGTGAGAAACCTGGATACGCGAGGCGTCCACCTCGTGGAGCCCAGTAATCCAAAGCACTAAATGCATTCCAAGAACAGCAACGGAGGCGTTGCATTGCGATGGTGCGGCGGACAAAGCGAAAGCAAAGAGGAGTCGGAGCAAGACCCCACCCGAGATACAGTCTTGTTGCTATGGGTGGGACATTCGATGTCCTCCACAGGGGGCACAGAAAGCTCCTGAAACAAGCCTTCACCATCGGACGCAGAGTGATGATCGGTATCACCAGTGATGACTTTGCGAGGACCTTGCACAAGCCTCACAAGTTTGACGCATATGCCAAGAGGAAAAGGGACGTTGAGCGTACGCTTTCTCGTTGGGGGGTTTTGTCCAGAGCAAGAATCGTTCCCCTGAAAGACCGCTACGGGCCAACGGTTCGCGAGTCACGGATTCAGGCGCTGGTCGTTAGCCGGCGCACGCTCAAGACAGCTTACGAAATAAACTCTAAGCGTAGAGCCAACGGCCTCAAACCGCTAGTCATTGACCCAATCGATTTGATTATGGCAGAGGACAAACGCCCGATATCATCAACCAGAATCCGTCGAGGTCGCATAGACCGTGAAGGCCGCCTAATCCACAAATAGCAAGTAGCATTCAAATCGATTTGAACACGTGAAATCGCTGAGAACACTCACTGCCGCAGAAACAGTGCCTAGAACTTCATATAATACGCACTCGGGTGGGCAGAAAGTCCCTTCTAAACGAACAGCCACATCTTGTAGGCCGAAGACTGTTTGCAAATCTGGGTGCACGTGCAGACTGGTTTTGGAACGAATTCAGCTGGGACCCAGGGTTCAAGGGAGAAGAGCGGTTCTTGGACCCCGCATTTCAGGCAGAACACTCCTTCCATTGTCCATGCGAAGCAGTCGCTTCCGCAGACGCAAATGGGTTCGGCGTACTCGAAATCTGCGCTGGACAGGCGGCGGCTACGCGCGATCACTTGAAGGTTCGTGTATCGGCGTCGCTTCCACTCCAGGTAGCAAGATTTGTTGCCGCAGAGCTTTCTGGGCCTGCCGAATATGTACTGTAATTCTTGGCCACAGATGAGGCATCGACTGGTTTTCTCCATGAGCTGCTACACCGATTTTGATTTGTGAAATTCACGTTCGCTTGTTAGGGGCTCTTCCTCCTCCAACATGAAGGAACCGGGTAATATTCCCTCGCGTTTCACCAAGGACTCATCCTCTAAATGGATTAACGGTATGTACCTGACGGAGGGTAGGATGAAACTCCTACACTCACCCACGGAAGCTCCAACCTAGCCTGCCCACGGCCGGCTCGGCCACTCGCGCCCCGAACCCCCGCTCCGCTCTCCTTTCCTCCTTCCGTCCCGTTTTCTCTTTTTTCCGTTTTTCTCGATTTCTCGGATTTTCACCAACTTTTTTGTGTGATATGGTTTCCGTCTCAAAATCCTTAGGAAACTATCCCCGAATTTCCGTTACAACGGATTTATCATCATCGGATTGGAAAAATGCACCCTCCGGCTTTGTGTAGCAACTCTTTAGGATTCGATTTTCTGGACGGCGGTGGATTGCACTCGGTGTGGTGTTGCCTGATGCTTCGGTAGTAACACGTAGTGTGGGTGTGCCATACGATAGCGTATTCGCGCGCTTGGATGTAACCCGCCTAGATGCGTGGCAATACGTCAGGTGGAGTGCGACGCTTGACGATTGGGTGGTAGTTCTAGTAACTTAGGTGGGCGGTTCGGATGGCTGGTAACTTGTGGGGGGTTCGGCGTTGGGTTGTTGATGGTTTACCCATCGGTTGAACAAGTAAGCAAAGAGAATTGCGTCAGCGAGGACCAAGGCGTATGCAGGTGATTCCATCGTAACGAAACGAATTTCCGCATCCATAGGCAGGCGAAAGATTAGAGGTGGAAGAACAGTGTACAAAATGAGCAGGACTATCCACGGTGTGGCAACTTTCACGTATGTAGAACGAAACGTGAGCTTGTTTACAAGTGAGACCTAATTCAATTCCTGCGACTTGGCCAAATGTTGATGAATTGGGTTCAGCGGGATATTAGACTGGGTGTTGGAGAAGAAGATGTGAGAATGAAGCAGGTGAACATGACATCAGTCATTGTGGAACGGCTGCCAGGTGGACGCGACATTCTAGAGGGGCTGAACGACCTGGTCCACGCGAAGAAAATAACAACGGCAGATTTCACTGCAATCGGTGCCGTAAGCAGAGCAGTTGTCGGGTTTTTCGTTGGACGGGGGCAATATTCCGAGAGGCTGTTTGAAGGCCCGCTGGAAATAGTGTCGTGTGTTGGGAATGTCAGCGTAAAGGAAAATCAGCCATTTATTCATGCGCACATATCTCTCGCAGATCGCAAAGGAAACGTATTCGGCGGGCACCTTCTCCCGGGATGACAAGTCGCGGCGACCTTCGAAGTTGTTTTTCACGTTCATGACGCCGCGATGAATCGAACGTTAGACTCGAAGACGGGACTATTCCTTTTGGATACGTAGCCAACCCCGAACAAGTGCTAATTGTGGAATTGCTTCTTCGTTTCTCGTCGGCGCCAGCCCGTTCATGAGCTCCAAGAAAGTGGTAACTCTGACATATATCAGAATTCATGACTCGCCAAAGGACTTTGATGGGAGATGTTGATTCTTTACCGCAGGGGGTCACCAATTCTGAGAGCCATCAGAGATTGGTTAAGGGTACGGAAATTTCGCTTCCCCCAATATGTATCAGAATTGAGTTGTTTGAGCAAATTCTACAGATCGAGCCCGTCGCTTCTGTCGCGCTTTATGTTCTGAACTGCTTTCTCCTCCGGAGTCCCGTGTCCCTTTGATTCCTCATGGCTAATCGTCCCAAGTCGTTTGACATCCTTGAACGCCCAAGAATTGGAAGAATTGCTAGGGAAGATTACTACGCTGAACGGCAGAAGCGATGGGTATGGGTCTTCCCCAAGATCGATAAGCATTCGACCTTGAACCAGATTGTGGACCTCGATAGCTTCTGCACAATACTCTTCCCTCACAGCGTCAAGAAGCAAGGGGTTGCTAAGGCGATAATTCAAATTCTGGTTGAAGAGAAGCGGCCAATGTACCTGAGAGATCTACACCACAAAGTGCTAGAACGGATGAAAATCAGCGCCCAAACCCTCAGCGATACCTACAAGGCAATGCTCAGGAGTGGGCTTCTGGAAAAGAAGTATAGGAACGAACCGACAAAACTCAGCATCCAGTTCGCAAATCGATTGAGAGACATAGCCTCCTACTGGGACAATTACCTGGTGGCGAAGCAGGCGAACTAGGCTCTCCAATTTTTTGGAGAGTATCGGAACACTCCAATTTTTTGGATTAAGCAGTGTAACGCGTGTCGCTCTTGGTCGGCTGCGTAGGAGGGGCTTGTGGTTGAGGAATCGGCGGCAAAGGTGGCGGGATGTTGAGGCTTCTGGAAATCAAGATCGCATCCGCCATAGCCGCGTTCGAGACCGCTTGGACGAGTTGAACGGGCGGGGGCTTTTGCGCCTTGTGCTCTTCAACGATTTTCTTAGTCTCCTCACTTTCACCCGAAATTCGCGCCTTTCCCTTGATGCTAATCTGCGCGATTGAAGGAGTGAAATTAACTGTGAAAAGGAAGGGAGCGTCAAGGGCCCCGTCGGGGCGTTGTTCAATGTCGAGCATGTTTATGTTCACGCCTATTTGCACTTGAGAAGGCATAGGCCGGTCAATCTCCCAAAAACGCTCAGCCGACATGCTCGTCACAAAAATGGTGACATGTATCAAAGCTCTGGCACGGCAAATTTCACTTGGACTGTTAATCCCTCTTTAAACGTTGTCACGAGGGCACGGGTTAACTAGTCGCCCGAACCCTCAAAATTGACTGATTGGTGCCTGTAAGTACTATAGGCTCTTTCCGTCAGAAAAAGCATCCGAATTTGAACCCGAAGTGATTACAAATGAAAGAAGCTGTAGCAAGTTTCGTGGTTACCAAGAAGAGGATGCAGAACGGAAGGACGTACGAATCGCCGCGCATATACCTACCGACAAAGCTGACAACGGATTCGAATTTCCCGTTCACGACTGGTTCCTTGAAGTTGTACGTGAGAGTTGCAGGTAAGAGGCTCGTAGTCGAACGGGCGCCCAATAAGGTTCTCAAACGATTCGGGCGGTTCCCGAAACCTCGGCGCGCCAGAGCACGGAAGCGCTAATCCTGTTGTGAGAAGTGGAGCCGGAAAGTAAGGTTGGGCATTGGTTCCGCCCGCGTGATCGAAATCTTCCCGATTTCCGCGATATCGGCTACGTGCGTGCCGCCACATGGAATCGGTTCACAGCCCGATATCGTCACGGTTCTAATCTCGTCAAGGTCAGGAAGTCTCTCGAAATTGGCTGCGCTCTGAAGAAGCTCTCGACCTTGTGAAGGCGTGAGAAAGTCGATTGCAACCCTGCCTCCAGAAGTGATCATTTTGTTTGCATGTGCCTCCACTTGTTGCAATGTCTGTTCGTCGGGAGCATTGCCTGCGTATCCAACGTAGCAGGGTTCATCAAGCCACGAGTCTGTAGTCTCGACATTGCTCGAAGTCGCGATGGCTAGGCAGTGGTCAAGCAAGTGGGCGGCCGTGTGCTTACGCATGACCGAATGTCTGAACGGCCAGTCTATCTCGCAGGTAGCAACTCCGACGTTGAGCGTGCCGCTGAGAATTTTCCCCCAATGAACGACGATGCCCCGGTAGTACAGCGCTTTCTTCACACTTATTTCAAATTCTGATGTGCATATGACTCCTTTGTCGGACGGCTGTCCACCACCCTTCGGATGAAAGATCGTTCGATCTAGCATGAGGTATGCATGAGTCCGCTTTTCCGGGACGACTTTTACTATGTTGGCCTCATCCTGGCACTTTCGCATATCTCGAAGATAGACAAGCTCGGTCTTTTTGATTCCGGAGGCAATCGCGTCAAGATTCAAGGAAGCCACTGCAATTGGCTGATTTCCTTCCCATGTAATGAGGCTTTTAAGGAAATGTTCGGTATAGGGCGGGGGCCGATGTGCGATGAATTCAAAGCAAATTGTTGCAGCAGTGTCCGTAGTTATCCTTTTGATTATTCTGGTCTATCCCGCACTCTCCACGGGGACCATTTCGGTGGCTTTGGGCTCTTTGAAGATCGAGAACGCCGATCATGTATATGTTACAGTTCACGCCGTATGGGTTCATGAGAAGGGACAATCAAGCACGGCGGGATGGAAGTCAGTATTCAACCAATCACAGGTTGTCGACTTGATTTCCCTAGCGAATTCAACCAAACCGCTCGCAACGAGTCAGATGCCAATAGCAAGCTATGATTCCGTTCGCCTCGTAGTGTCGAACGTCACTTGGGTATTCAACAAAACGACAACTGAGTTGACACCCGCTTCACCAAACCTGGACTCTAGCGTGGAATTTACGCTTGCGGCTGGTAAGGGAGTCTCTATCACAATTCTTCTGGGGGGGCAGCAACAAACGGTCTCCAAGTTGTTCGAGGGCAATCTGAACGTAACCGTTACCGAAATGTCCTAACAATAGTAAACGCAATTCAGAAATAGCGAACCGTAACCTAAAGTCGAGGCATTGATCGTTGACTGTTGCGGGGCGAGATCGACTCACTAACCTGATTTCGACTTACAAATGCATCCACCCCTTCGATTACGCTCTTCTCGACGGTGATGGGTACGTTCTGACGGTACGTGATGAGACGACACTTCATTATCTTGAACATAGAAACGTCGTTTCTTATGAAATCGTATTTACTCCTCCGAACTACGTTTCCCATCTGAGCGCGAAGAGTAGGTACGGGAGAATGGGCTTGTCCTTCCTCAACGCTGCGAAAGTGCACAGCGGCTTCGTAGGGCGACTTGCGTTGGAACTCGTGAACCTGAACAACACACGCCAATCTATAACCATCAAACGTGGCGACCCCTTGATGCACATTGAATACATTTCAAGGGAAGGCGAACCGTCCCCCTATCACGGAGACTACATGTTCCAATACATGAGCGACGACGAAGTCGCCTTGTATGAGGGCATTCTAAGGGAGAAGTTCAAAGGCGTATTTGACACTGCTGAACTCGAAAAGATGGCGAAAGAGAGAATTCGCGGTTAAGGCTTACCATCGCCCAAACTTGGTGTACTTCTTACTTCTAGCCCTGAAGATTAATTGAGCAATAATCGCCAAAATCACGGTAAATGCGACAATACCCAGCATAACCCATTCCTTCTGACCTGTTCCAACGTCGAGAAGGAGTGTGTCACTATGAGCGCGGGCGATCCCTTGAACGGTGACTTCGGCTTGGTACCCATAACTCGCAAATATGGTCGTCGTCAGGTTCAAGCGTTGGATGCCGACTGATATATCCAAGAGCTGGGTAGGCGTGTACCGCCATGTTGTCGTGTTGTTCGACAGGCCGTAAGTACGTGTCCAAGATTCAAGTGGGACGTCCAGAGCTCTGAAATCGAAGAGTGTGAAGTTGCCAACATAGTCTTCTGCTGTGAACCCACTAACGCCCGTCTTGTTGACGAGAAAATTGACCCCTGTGATAGTTGAGTTTGGGCGGCCAACGAAAAGGCTGGCGTTTGTATAAAATGCCGCGACAGGTCTAAGGTACTGATTTCCTACCGTGTTGTAACTGAGGTTTCCCGCGCGAAGGTCGGAGGAGACGTTGAAAGACTTCCAACTCATGTTGGAGGATAGGATGTCCCCGTTTCGCTCTGAGACACCTGTGACTGTAATTACTGCGCTAATGTTTAGCCACGTACCCGCCGATTGAATGTTCAATGTCAGGTCGGATGGGGCGGCGCCTGGAAGTGCCTTTGTCAAAGCCTCGGTGAAAGCGGATGACAGTTTGTCGTCCGAGGCCATATTCAGCGTGCTTGTCTGGGTAGGGAGCTGAGTCATGTTCTGTTGAAGTGAGAGGCCAAGCCTCGCCCTTACTTGCTGGTTTTCTATTGTAATCGTCACGTTCGAAGCATAGCCGGGAACAACGAACAGGGAAACCGTGATTAGAAGTAAGATTATGGATGCCGCGGTGCGCAATATTCAGCACTACTCGTCTCATTGTTACGTTGTAGCGCAACCAAAACGGTGCTGGCTAATAAAAGTTCAAACGAAGCGTCAGTGGTGCGCCGTGAAATCCTTCCCGAGCAGCTCTCGGGCCACGATCATCTTCATGATTTCAGTAGAACCCTCAGCCAGCATGTACGAGCGTACCCCTCGCAAGGCCATCTCTATCGGGCAGTCCAGAGTGTACCCGAAGGCGCCGAACCATTGCAAGACGTCGTTAATCGTTTCAAATGCCGCCACGGGAGCTAGCATCTTCGCTTCAGCAATTGCTTTGCTCACCTCAAACCGATCGAACTTATGGTTCCGCCGTTCCTGCTCATACATCCAGAGTGCCCTGTAGGCCAACAAGCGGACAGCATCTACGCGCGCGTAGTCTTCGGCGAGTTTGAATTGTACACCTTCGTATCGACCGATGGGCTGATTGAACGCCTTGCGTTGCTTTATGTACTCTACACCCATCTCGAGCGAAGCCATAGCTGCACCTACGCAAACTACTGCAATGATTGCCCTTGCGTAATCGAAACCTTCCATTGCATAGTAGAAGCCCTTGTTCTCCTCTCCAAGCATGTTTTCCGCGGGGACGTGAACGTCTTTCATCAGGAAGCCTCCCGCAGACATGCCTCTTCGTCCCATTTCCTCCAAGTAGCTTGGTGAAAGACCCTTCGTGTCATTGAACGGCACGTAGAAGAACGACATCCCCCGCGTCCCCTTCGCCGGATCAGTCTTGGCTAAGACCAAGTACCCACTCCCATCCCGCATCTGCTCTGCCGCTTCGCGGATACCGCTAATGTACATCTTCTCCCCATTCAACACGTATTCGTTTCCAACTTTCTTCGCGGTAGTAGCCATATTGGCCAAATCAGATCCTACTCCAGCTTCAGTTGTCGCGATACCAAGAAAGCCTTGACCTGCCGCGATCTTCGGTAACGCCTTCTTCTTCAATCCTGGTGTACTATACTTGGCTAGGACATGGCTCCAAGAAACCGGCACCAAATAAAGTACAGCCGTCGCGCAACTTAGATCTGCGCGGCCAATCTCTTCTCCCGCGATGCCGGCAGAAATAGCGTCTGCATCTGAACCACCGTACTCGCGCGGAATGGAGAGCCCGAACAGGCCCATCTTGCCTAGCCCTTGGATTATTGAATCGGGCATGTGGGCCTTACGTTCCATTTCCCTAGAGTGGGGCTCAATCTCCTTCCTGCAAAATTCCCTAACGGTCTTGCGAAATAGCTCATGTTCGGGGCTGAAGGTGAAATCCAATTCTGTTCCTCTGCGTCGCAGGGGAGGTTTAGGAGGATATGGAGCCTTTGTTCATAGAATACTGAGAATATCTGACAAATGCCTGCCGGAACTAGTTCCGGGAATTAGCGAACTTTTGTGCCCGCCGGAACGTCTCCTTCGACTGTGGCCCAAATTGGCTTTCCCTGCAGATCTGCTGCGAGTAACATGACTTCGGATTTGACGCCGGCGATGATCTTTGATTCCATGTTGGTTAGTAC
>JBAVCK010000130.1:0-10498 GCA_049586635.1 Bathyarchaeia archaeon | reverse complement strand
CCGTAGATCATGGTGAGCCCCATCGCTATGGCAACGTAAATGAAACCTATCGTAATGCCGCTAACTATCAGCTGTAGTAGAAGGCTTAGAGAAAAAAAATCTGGGCCCTCCTTCCTACGAAGGAGGGGTAATTATATCGGGGTCTGTAATCGCAGCGTAGGATGTGAACTGTCCATTCTTGACGATCTGAATGGTCATGGGTTTTATGGCGTTATGCCCTGCAGTGAACTGGAGGATTTCGCCTGTAACTCCTTGGTAGTTCTGTAACCCTGCCAAACTATTCCTGATACTTGTTGGGTCCAGTGATCCTGCTGTGCTGATTGCTTGGGCTGCCACCATGACGGCGTCGTAGGTCGAAGCGCCAACCATGTCAGGAGCTATACCTGTGTGTGCTTTGTACGAAGTCAGGAATGCCTGTGTCTCCGGACTTGAGCTACTTCTATCAAGGTCACTAACCCAAGCAACTCCGTTAGCAGCGTCGCCTGCAAGATCGATAAGCTGAGGCGAATCGAATCCTTCTGCACCGATGATTTGCGCCTTTATTCCAAGTTGCTTCGCTTGGATGATTGCATTGGCGTGGTAGTAGTACCCCAGAAAGATGAGCGCACCCAGATTTGGAATCGTGGCTATCTTGGTGAGCCATGGCCTGAAGTCGGTTTCGGAGTCATCGAACTTGTCGTAGAATACAACGTGCCCACCCATCTTCTGAACTTGGAGTTGGGCGCTCTGAGCAAGCGTTACGCCGAATGGTATGTCGTCGTATAAGATGGCGACATTAGAGGCGTTGAACATCTTGACCGCAGCGTAGCCCGCCGCTTTTCCTTCCGTGTTGCCCATTAAGCCGACCCGGAAAATCCAGGTCTTGTTAGCGGTTATGGAAGGGTGAACGGCATAGGCTGCGATCATGGGAATCTGGTATCTTTCAACGATTGGAGCAACGGCGAGGGTTGTCCCAGTGTAAGATCCGCTTATGACGAATGACACTTTGTCCTGCTCGATCATCTTCGTGACTACGGCGATAGCTTGGTCGGCGGACAATGCGTCGTCATAGTAGACTAGCTCAACCTGCCTGCCCATCAATCCGCCCTTATCATTGATGTCAGAAACTGCGAGAAGTGCACCGTGTAACGATGAATAGCCGTCTGCAGCAGCGAAGCCGGTTAGTGGCGCGAAAAAGCCTATCTTGATTGGACCAGCAGCGGCGACAGCTGTTGTTGTCATAGAACCGGAAGTAGCGGTGGTCATGGATTGAGGCATACTTGGCGGTAATGTTGCATAGTATCCTCCGACAATGGCAACGATGAGAATCACTATCACGATTACGGACACAGAAATTTTCTTGCTAACCAATTGTCCTCAGCATTCCACCGCGGGCAGTTCATATTTATCTCCTTCTCATGAAAGTCGAAAGCCGAAATAGAAACGGCAATCATTTTGTTACCTGAACAAAACGAAATACGTTTTCAATTCTAACAACTCGTCTTAGGAGATGCTTCCGCTGAGTGAGTATTATTCAGACAAGTTATGTGCCGCACGATTAAAGCAGGTGTACGACATTGCACCTCCCAGAATCAGACAATATCTCGATTCTGAGCTAAGTCACCTACTTGGAAAAGTCAACCCGACCGATCTTGTGCTAGAGCTAGGCTGTGGGTATGGAAGGATTTTTCCGCAATTGGCGACAAGGGCGAGATGGGTTGTCGGAATCGATACGTCTGCTCCAAGTTTGAAATTTGCTGAGAATTTCCTCCAAGGTATGTCGAATGTCTCTCTTTCCCAGATGGAGGCAGCGAACCTCGGTTTCCGTGAGAATGTATTTGATCGGGTCGTTTGTATTCAGAACGGGATATCAGCGTTTCATGTCCACCCGCGGGTTCTGATATCTGAAAGCTTGCGCGTGACAAGGCCTGGAGGGCTGGCCCTTTTCTCAAGTTATTCCGAGAAGTTCTGGAAGGAACGAGTGGGGTGGTTCGAGCTTCAGTCGCAGGCCGGCTTATTGGGGGAAATCGACTACGGAAAGACAAAGGAAGGAGTAATTGTTTGCAAGGACGGGTTCACAGCGACAACGGTAGGCCGGAAATATTTCTCGGAGTTGACCAAAGGCCTTAACGCCGATGTGCGCATTGTGGAAGTCGATGAGTCCAGTCTATTCTGTGAAATATCGCCTAATGAATGAGGCTGTATGACGATTGATTTTACTCATGTTAGCGGGGAAACATTGGGATTAACTCTTATCAATTTGCAAGCGAGTGAGATGACGAGATTCCAATGCAGCTTGGGCAGACAAAGAACGCGATAATTGGTGAAATAGATCGACGTAGGGACGAACTCGTTAACCTATGCTCGCGTCTGATCCAGATACCAAGCGAGAACCCTCCCGGCGATACTGGCAGAATCGCGGAATTCGTCAAGGAGTATCTGAATGGAAAGGGGCTTGGCCTTGAGACGTACACTCCAAAGAAAGGACTCACGAGCATTGTGTCTGAAAATGGTGTGCCTGGGGGACGCAGTATTGTTTTGAACGGGCACCTAGACATTTTTCCCGCAGGAACGGAGGGATGGGACTTTCCTCCCTTCTGCGGAGACGTAAAGGACGGAAAGATACTGGGGCGTGGTGCTACGGACATGAAAGCTGGCGTTGCTGCCTCGCTTTTTGCCTATGCGATTATTCAAGAATTGAAAGTGAAGCTTACAGGCAAGATTGTTTTGAGCTTAGTCGCGGACGAAGAGAGCGGTGGAAGGTGGGGAACCGATTGGCTACTAGACAATGTGCCGGCGCTCACAGGTGACGCCTGTTTGATCGCTGAACCGGGCGGCTTGGATTCAGTAGTTTTCGGAGAGAAGGGAAGATGCCAATTCAGAGTAAAAGCGAAGGGCATTGCGGGGCATTCACCAATGCCTCTTCACTCCGTAAACGCGATCGTGAAAATGGCACGCGTGATACCCGCGTTAGATACATTGAAGGATTTGGAGGTAAGAACTCCCGAGGAATTGACTGCTCTAATTCAAGAATGCAAGGCCGATTATGACAAGTATCTTGGAGATGGGGCCGGCAGAGTACTCGACCACCTCACGGTGAACGTTGGAACGATAAAGGGCGGTACGAACATAAACACCGTTCCCGACCTGTGTGAAGTTGATGTTGACGTTACCCTACCCTTCGGAATCACTCCTCAGGAGGCAAAACGTGAATTCGACTCAAGATTGAATTCGGTGGACGCAGATGGAGTAGAGTGTGAGTTCATCCAAGAATACCCGTTCCACCGACCAGCGCTCTACACGCCTATCAATGAAAGAATCGTTAAGGTAGTAACAGTGAATGTAAGAGCTATAACGGCTATTGAACCCAGATACGTCATTAAGCATTGGGGAACAGACGGCAAATTCTTCCGGAAGCGGGGAATTCCAACAGTCATCTACGGTACATCTGAAATGACGGCGGCACCCAACGAACACGTTATCGTCGATGAACTAATCAAAGTAACGAAGGTGCACGCATGCGCTATCGTAGACTTCCTGTTTCGTTAGGCGCGCTGGGATTTTCGGAAATAGGTTGTGAAAACCCATGACCAAGAGTGAGGTTGACGTTATTGTCGAACATGCCAATGAACTTGTTACCGTAGCGGGCGGCAACGACAAGCCCCGAATCGGAACACACATGGGAAACTTGGGCATTATAGCAGATGGAGCCGTCGCCATCCGAGCCGGCTTAATCGTAGCCGTCGGAAAGACGCACCAAGTGGAAGAAGAGTTCGCCCCAAAACACATTATCGACGCGTCTCGCAAGACGGTAATGCCGGGATTCGTAGATCCACATACACACCCAATATTCGCTGGATCCCGCGAACATGAGCTCGAAATGAAAATCCAAGGCAAGACGTACCTGCAAATATTGGCAAGCGGCGGCGGCATTCTAAAAACTGTACGCGACACGAGAAGTGCGAGCGAGAGCGAGCTGCTGGAAAGTTCCAGGATAAACATGGATTTGATGCTTAAGAACGGGACAACAACGGTTGAGGCAAAAAGCGGATACGGCTTAACCGTCAAGGACGAAATCAAATGCTTGAACGTCATGAGAAGGCTCGGCCGCGAACACCAAATTGGCCTCGTCCCAACCTTCCTGGGCGCACATGCAATTCCCCTCGAATACTCTGGAAAAACAGGTGATTATGTTAGGCTAGTAATAGAGGAAATGATTCCAAGAGTTGCTGAACTCAAGCTCGCAGAGTTTTGCGACATCGCTTGTGAGAGTGGCTTCTTTAACGTAGAGCAAAGTAGAGAGATTCTCAACTCAGGGAAGAAAGCAGGATTATTGCCAAGGCTTCACGCGGACGAGTTCGCTCCGTCCGGCGGCGCCGAAGTTGCTGCGGAAGTAGATGCAGTGAGTGCGGATCATTTGGTTTACTCGAGCGAAGAAGGAGTAAGGCGAATACGGCAGAAAGGAATCATTGCCGTGCTCTTACCCGCCGCATCCTTCACATTATTCATGAAGGAATACGCGAAAGCACGGCAAATGATTGATCTCGGCATTCCGATTGCTTTGGGTACGGACTACAGTCCAAGTTCGCGGAACGCTAGCCAGCAGATGACAGCCACACTAGCCTGCTACCAGTTGAAAATGACGCCCTCAGAATGCATAACAGCAATGACAATTAACGCCGCCCATGCGTTGCGGAAGGCGCGGGAAGTAGGAAGCCTTGAAGCGGGCAAGAAAGCGGATCTTGTGATCCTCGATATGCCAAACCACGACTTTTTGGGATATGATTGTGGGAACAACCTTGTAACCGACGTAATCAAAGAAGGCCGACCTGTTGTGGAGAATTGCCGAATCAATAGGATGAACTGAAGTTACTTCTAACCAAAACCCGCAAAAAGTCGCAAACGAAAAATAAGGGCCAACTATTCTATGTACTCGCCGAGCGGATTCGTTATGCAAAAAACGATTAGGGCCGCGAGGGGACCGAAGCTGCGGTGCAGGAGCTGGAGAGAAGAAGGCATACTCAGAATGTTGGAAAACACGCTTGAAAATGGGGAACGACCAGAAGAACTCATTGTCTACTCAGGCTTAGGGAAAGCGGCTAGAGATATGGTAAGCTATGAGCGGATAACTTCGATATTGAAGGAACTTCAGGAGGATGAAACTTTAGTAATCCAATCGGGCAAACCTGTTGCGATATTCCGAACAAACAAGAACGCCCCGCGCGTGATCATGGCTAACAACAATTTCGTGCCAAGGTGGCACGCGTGGGAGGGAGATAAACTGGTTGAGAAGGTGCCCACTCCTGAAACCTTCCATGAGTTTGAAGGCAAAGGTTTGACGATTTGGCCGGCGTACACTGCGGGAGCGTGGGGTTACATTGGACATCAGGGCATAAGCCACGGAACATATCAAACATTCGCGATTGCCGCGCAGCGCAAGTTTGGAGGTAGCCTGCGAGGAAGATTGGTCCTCACGGGAGGGTTGGGTCAGATGGGGGGAGCCCAACCCTTGGCGATAAAGATGAATGATGGTGTTTGCCTAGGTGTCGACGTCAACGGCCATACCATAAAGCGATTAGTCGAGATGGGCTGGCTCGATACTTCTGCTCAAACAATAGATGAGGCACTTCAGACTAGCAGCGAAGCCGTGAGGAACGGCAGACCTGCCGCGATAGGCTTGAAAGGTAACACCGCTGAAGTGTTTCCTGAATTCGTAAGGAAAGCGATCACGCCGGACATTGCCACGGACATGACACCTGCACATGATCCCTTACTGTACGTTCCCGCAGGCTTCTCGGTGCAGGCAGCCGATGATTTGCGGAAGAGTGACCCGCAGCGGTACGTAGCGCTTGCGAGAGATTCTGCCAAGAGACAAGTTGAGGCGATGCTGCAATTCAAGGAACGTGGAGCCTTCGTCTTTGAGTACGGAAACGACCTTAGGCTTCTTGCGTACACTGCGGGGCTGAAAGATGCGTACAAGATCAATGGGTTTGTAGCAGAATTACTGCGTCCACTGCTTTGCGAAGGCAGAGGTGCCTTCAGGTGGATAGCTCTTTCCGGAGAAAAGGATGACATCCACAAGTTGGACGATGTAATTCTAAGAGAGTTCCCAGATGACATGATTCTCACAAAATGGATCAGGGCTGCTCGCGACAAGATTCCGTTTGAGGGACTACCAGCCAGAATATGTTGGCTCGGATACGGGCAAAGGGCCCACTTTGGTAAGATAGTCAACCAACTCGTTGCGAACGGTACCCTGAAAGGCCCCGTAGCGTTCACCAGGGACAATTTCGATTCTGGCTCAGTTAGCCACGCCAATATGGAGACGGAATCCATGAAAGACGGGAGCGACCCCATTGCTGACTGGCCCTTGCTGAATGCAATGCTGAACACCGCGGTGGGATCGGACCTAGTTGCTATCAACCAGGGAGCAGGAATCATGTACTACGTGTCAACTGGAATGATTGTAATAGCCGACGGAACCAAGGACGCTGAAGAAAGACTTGAACGGGCCTTAACGGTTGACCCGGGAATAGGAGTAGCACGACACGCCGACGCGGGCTACGACGAAGCAATACAGGTCGCCAAGAGAGACGGCATCCGAATCCCCCTAATCGACTAGGTCAACCCCTGAATCATGAGGCTCTCCCTCAGCTTATGGGAACGTCTAAATTCCGTTAATGCTCTCCTAATACGAGATCGACTTGCCTGTAACCGTTAGCGTTCGCGATGCGCTTGAGAACAATGTGTTTTCGTAGATGCTACGAAAAAGGTTTCCGAATTAATTGAGGGCATGATTGAGAAAGCCGTGTGATCCTTCGTGGCCACACGAGGCGATATGCCGGTCGGCGTGTTGACAGAGCGTGATGTTATTCGGCGATGTTTCGCTAAGGGATTTTGTGTGTGCGGATGTGCTGGTCCGCACACACACTTTTTCTAACGACAAAAGACGATGGTTCAAATTCTGGTGCCCCCGTCAGATCTAATTCTTCCTGTAACGGTTTTCGCCAAGTTGCTGCCACAAGTGCCACTATGAGTATGAGGAAGAGTACGCCAGCCACAGAAACCAGGTTCTGCCTGATCGGATTTGTTTCCGTCCAGCTTGTGCTCACGTAGGGCATACAATACTCCGGGCATTCAGGGTCTTGTTCAGTTGTGAGAACGGCGGCAGGCTGAGACGGTGCAATTACCACCGCTAACGCTAGTATTCCCTCGGCCAGCAGGAGGATTGTGATAACCTTCCACTTTCTCGCAGTCATTTGCTTCTGGGAGCGCCGTTCCATGTCGTACGCTGTTGGTTATTTCCGTACTTTAACTGAGTGGGTATTCGATTTCGCCCGCTGCTCTAAGGCCGTAATCAATAGCGCATAGTTGGGTCACAGCGCAGGTCTCTCGCCCAGTCCGGTGCGGAGCTGATTTCATTCTTCTTCTTCGTCGTTAGTAAGAATGTGCGTGTGAGTCTGGTGGTGCGAGGAACTGAATTTGAATCGTATCAATGGCTTGGGTTCGCGTGGGCTTGCGAATGAAAGTTTAATTGTCCGTGCAGGCGTCCACCGCGTACAGGAAGGCTATTACTTTGTCTGGTGCGCGTGAGAAGCGGCGTAAGCGCGAGGCGCCTATGCCTGCGGCAAGTGCAGGTTTGCTTCGGTTCTTCGAGGAAGATACGCCGGGGGTTAAGGTTCGGCCGGAAGTTGTGGTAATGTTCTCCATAGGCCTCGTCGCGGTAAGCCTCTTCATGTACTTGACGTTCAAGTAGCGACTTCTCTGAAGTCCAAGAGTTTCGTCTGGGCTACGACGGGAAGCGCACTCGCCCTAATGCCCAGCTTACGTTCTATCATTGTTGGCAGCACGTCCGTATAACCGGTGAAAACGTACACTTTCTTCGGGTTCACGCTGCTCACAAACTGCATTAACTGCTCGTAGTCCGCATGGCTGCTCAATGGGAAGGCGGCGTATCGGCGGAAAGCCATCCGCAACGCCCAACCAGTCGCTACGGCGCGCGAAGCATTACGCGGCATTCGCTCCGAGCTGGTGGTCACGAAAATGCAGCCGCCCGCTTTCAACGCGTGCTTCCCGTCCGCAGTGGAGGAGTCTAAGTAATCGAGTGGGAGACCGTTCTGGTCATGGGCACTGTTGGCGCGGGCTATGCCGGGACTGCAGACGACGGGAACCTTCGTGTACACGTTGAACAAGCGAACTAGGTCTTGTGGTTTTCCGGAAGAGTAGACTTGGAATGTTGGAACTTTTCCTTCCTTGAGTTCAGTCGTGGTCCATCTAATGATGTCAGCGTAGATTGTGCTCCGTTTCGGAAAAACGTAGGACGGATGCCCATATGTTGCTTCGATAACTAAGTAATCGCATGACTTAGCCTCAGCCGCGCGCGTTGTCAACGTATCCACACAATTAATATCCCCCGTGTAAACGGCCGTGAACTCAGGAGTGATGACTTCGAATTGACAGGAACCTAACATATGGCCGGCGTCAAGGGCTCTGACTTCAACGCCATCGAAGCGAATTGAGGCGCCAATTTTCAAGGTATGGGCGTTCTTAACTTGGCGGTTTTGAAGTGATTCGAAAATTCGAAGCGTCTCAGGCGTAGAATGCTTCTTGGCGGGTGTGGTGAAGCCGTACGTGTGGTCAGAGTGCGCGTGGGTTACGAACACGTCCCAACCGTCGCCTAACGGCCTGCCGCTCGTAGGGTCGAAGATCAAACGTGAGGGTCCAGTATCGAAGGATATTCCGTTGGCCCACCCGATTCTTTCCTGCCGCAAGGACAGCTTCGCTCTTGACTCAACGCTTCAACGCTACGCCAACTTCTGGGCGATACGGCTTCTTCCCCGAATGTGTCTATTAGCGCTTTGTCCAGTCCCTTCAAATCTTAGACTATGATTCGCGGGTTCCCTCGTGGAGCCGTCGATTGCATGACAATGGATGTGACCTAAAGCTTGGACAGGTGGGTGAAGACGTTTCTTGAGAATGCACCAACGCTGGTGATCGTTTTTCATTTCGTTAGCGTTCTCTTCCTCAGGTAGGCTCGCCAGGTCATGGCTAGCTTCGCAGGGTCTTCTAGGTTAGCGTCGGGTATTCTAGCGATCGAGGAATTGTGAGGGGCGGTCTTCACTAGTTCTGGATTTGAGTACGCTTCCTTGGAGATTTCGGCTAAGACTGCAACCCAATAGTCAATGTCCGTCTTCGAATATGTCTCGCAGGGTTCAGGAGTGAAGGGTTCAGGCACGACCCAGGGATGGTGGCTAAGCCAATAGGATTGGACGCCATAGTCTACGACCCTACGTATGACGTCTTGAGCTCCAACTCCCGTTTCTTCGCGTAGCTTTTCTAGGCTGTATCTGATTTGGTCGAGGCGCTTGTCCGTGTTGTATGGTTTGGTTACGCCTGGAATTGTGAGTAGTTTTTTCTCAAGGTAGTTGTTATTTATCATGGAGATTTCTGCTACTTCCCTTAATCCGTCTGCCCCCATGCTCATTGCCCAAGCGTAAGCTCTCAACACGATCTGGACATTGCCATAGAAGTCGCGGACTTTGCCGATGCTGTGGGGTCTATCATAATCAAGGTGGTACCTATCTCCATCGAAGGTTACCACTGGAACTGGAATGAATTTTGCTAATTCCTGTTTGACACCAACGGCTCCGCATGCGGGCCCGTAAGACCCGTGCGGGGATGAGAATGTTTTGTGAAGGTTGAAGAAGCACATGTCGAACCCGGATTCTTTAGCCCTTGAGACGCCCAACAGACCGTTTGCGTTTGCTTGGTCGTACGCGCAGAGACCGCCTGCCTCGTGCACCATCTTGGTCCACTCGTCAATATCGGGGTTGAAGATCCCCGTGTCCTCAGGGTTTGTGGTCATCAGCCCAGCTGTATGTTTGGAAACCGCAGCCTTCAGCGACTCCGTACTCGGGAACCCCGTTTCCTCATCGGGATAGAGTGTTATGACCTTGAACCCCGCAGTTGCTGCGGTCGCGGCGCTGCTGGGGTGAGAGAATATCGTGGTGATTATTTCGTCCCGCTGTCCAAGTTCACCATTCAACTCGTGGAATTTTCTAATTATGCATGCGTTGGTATAGGCAGCTTCGTTGCCGCCTCCAGCATGAAAGACAAACTCATCCAACCCGGAGATTTCTCTCAGGAAGACATGGCCAAAATCGTAAACGATCTTCAAAACGCCCTGAATCGTTTCCTCATCCTGAAGCGGATGGATTTCGGCAAGCTCTTTCACAAGGTCTTCGTTGACCTTGGGGCTGTATTTCATCGTGCACGTTCCTTCGCCTAGGTCGATGTTGAAGTCCATTCCAAGCGTCTGCTGGGAAAGGCGAAGGTAGTGTCTCAGAACGTGGGGCTGGGAGAGTTCAGGTAGGCTAGGCGGCTGTTTCCTTCGCATGGTGGTTGGAACAAACGCTATGGCGTCGCCGACCGCGGCCCTAACCTCTTCTTCAACTTCTGGGACGCGGATTCCTCTTTCGCCTTTGCGTCCCATCGTCATTATGATGGGTTCGTTCCATAC
>JBAVCK010000129.1:0-2792 GCA_049586635.1 Bathyarchaeia archaeon | reverse complement strand
GCGGTAGAGATGAAGTTCACTGGGGGCGTTGACGGCGGAAGGGGATGGCTTGGAGACGTCAAGCAAATGCATCTCTCAATCGGAAAACTGCAAAGGCTAGGTTGGAAACCTAAACTGAACAGCGAAGCAGCAGTCCGCAAAGCCGCCAGGGAGCTCTCGGCGTGATGGCCGCATCTTGATACCAGGGTAGCGGAGGCAGAGACTGCTTGCAGGTTCGGCCCTCGCGGCTTATTGTCACGCTTCCCGTCTACAAGGACACCAAGTTCCTTGAGGAGACTTCCAAGACTCTGGAGGATATCACCCCAACGCTTGTGAAAGATTTCACACTGTTGATCGCTGAAGATGGGTCCAATTCTTCAGAAATAGTCGCAGGCCTTCAGAAAGAATATGGAAATGTAGCATACTTCCAAAATGATCGGAGACTGGGTCGAGGAAAGGCATTGCGGGAGGCGTGGAAGAAAGTCCGAGGAGACATCTATGCCTACGTAGACGTGGATTTGGCGACAGACCTCGCGAAGCTCGATGCCTACAAGAACTTAGTCGAGCAACAAAGAGACTTTGACCTGGTCACTGGTTCAAGGTATGTCCCCGATTCGATTACGTCACGGCCTTGGCTTCGAGAAGCTGCATCTATCGCGTATAACTGGTGGGTGCGTATGGTTTTCCAAACGGGAGTTCACGACCACCAGTGCGGATTCAAGTCATTTTCGCGAGAACTCGTCGAACGATTGGCAGTTGAAGCCAATAGTGACTCATGGTTTTGGGACACCGAAGTAATTGTTCTCGCTAAGAGATTGGGGTTTAGAGTGAAGGAGATTCCAGTCTACTGGACAGAAAAGAAAGGAAAAAGAACTCCCATCATGCGGCTTTTGAAAGACGTTTGGCTCCATGGAACTGGTCTCTTAGAGCTCTTTTACAGAGTCTACTTATCTTAGAGCGCTTACAAGACGTTTAAGATAACATCCCCTGGACATTTTCAGGTTGAGTTTCATTGACCTCTGTTACGGAGCTAAAGGAAATCGCTCTAGGCGTACTGGACGAGTTAGCTCCGTCAACTCAGAGGGTAGCACTGTGCGAATACGGCCCCGCAGTATACGCGAAACCCGGCTCGTATAAGGGCCAAGACCTCTTGGTTGTATGCGAGAGTTACGCGAACGGCCTGCGGGCGCATCTGAGGGTTATTGACGGGCATGAAATCAGGTTCCTAATCGCGGATCGCGGCCTGATGGAGTCAGATATCACGAAGGGAACGCTCGGTGATTTTCTTACCGAGAAATTCCTGTACCCGAACCATGCACTGGTCAATGGCGATTACCTAGAGAATGTGAACCTCCAAGCAAAGACGCGTGTGGTCAAAGAAGAGGCCCGAGACTTAGTGGTCGAGTACGGGGAAATGTGCCGCGGTTTAGTTGCCAAGCCAGAGTTCTTCGGAATTTCGCGTATGCGAAAGCGGGCGCGTGTTTTTCTGCCAAGCATGGCAGACTATCTGAGCCTGTTGGATGCTTCGGTTAGCCAACAGAACGTTTCGATACTTCACGACTCCTTCAAAGCAACGATCTTAGAGATGAAGGGCGATGTGATTGAGCTTGACGGCGAATACGTCACCTTCCAGGACAGCGCTATCGACAAATGGCTTAGGGATAGGGCATCGGAACAGGCAGTCAATATCCTCCGTCAAAGCCAGAGAGCGTTTTACTCCTACCTTACGAAGGGGCGTTCGATCTATCTCAGCCTTGACTTGCTTGCACGTGAACTTAGTGACCCCTTGAGAGCAGGATTGGACCCCGCGTTGGCGGGAAGGAAGCCTGTGAACCCGAAAGACTACCTATACCTCCGAACATCAGAAGGACTCGCCACCTTCAATGAAACAGCGTCGTTTGAAGACATTGTCGCAAAGCTGCGACCCGGCCGACCCATCACGATCTCTCCATTAGCAGGGGTCCTCAACGAAGTTGTCCTCGTAACGGTAGGCAAAGAGCAGTTCGTGGCGAAGAAGTTTACGGACTGGCACGGCTTCAAATGGTTCACCTTAAACCTAGTTTCGTTTGGCAGCAAAATCTTCGCGGTCTCGGGAAAGACGAGGATGACCAACGAGTACGGAATTAATCGTTACCTAGCCAAGAAAGGGTTGAGGGTTCCGCGCATAATCCACGTAAACCTGAAGCAGCGAATCTTAGTGGAGCAGTATGTCGCAGGTACTGTGTTGAGTGATTTCGCGACGCGGGCCGTCAATCAGGCCATACTGACCGAGTCGGAGTCTCGGATCGCTAAGACTCTTGGTGAGACATTAGCCCGAATACATAGCGTTGGAGTGTCAGTCGGAGATTCCAAGCCGGAAAACTTTGTAGCTTCAGATGGCGACATTTTCACGGTGGACCTTGAGCAAGCAGGTAAACGAAGAGACTTTGCCTGGGACATAGCAGAGTTGTTGTTCTACGCGGGGCATTACAGTGCCAGCACTTCACCGACTCGCGGGCTTAGCCGAATGGTTGATGCTTTCACGGAAGGATATTTGCTCAAAGGCCAGGCAGCCGAATTGAGGCAGGCCGCTGCGTTGCGGTATGTGAAGGCATTCTCCTTTTGGACGCCGGCGCCTATCATCCTTGAGATTTCAAAGATACTTCATGAGGCCAGTTGAACGGGTTGAAGCGGAATATTCGGCTAGTCATCTTCGACCTAGACGGCACCCTGACGCCGGTTGACAGTTTATGGCGGTATTTGCACGACGCTTTCGGGACATGGGACCGTGGGAGAATTGCTGCTGCTAAGTACGGGCGTGGTGAGATCTCATA
>JBAVCK010000128.1:0-4414 GCA_049586635.1 Bathyarchaeia archaeon | reverse complement strand
GTTCCAACCCGCTACCAAGGCTATCTGTTGCACGTATGGGTTCACCGTGAAGGCGAACGTCCCTGAGTTTAGTGTTCCCGTCATGTTCGATCCCGAGACTTCGCCTTCCACCGTCGCACTCCATTTGTAGAGGCCGATCTTTTCAACCGAGTAACCGCATGAGAAAGCACCTGCACTCGTCGCGTTTCCGATTCGGCAGATTTGGGTATTGTTTACCTTGAGAATTACTTGCACGTCCTTCTCAAAGGTTGCTGGGCTAGTAACCACTTTAACGGACAGCGTTGGGTAAGTGGTTATGAGTGCTGTATTATTCGCTGGGGCCGTAAGAGTTACTGAAGTTACGCTAGGGGGAGCCGCTGAAACTAGAATCATTGAGTTCGGTGTGAATTGGATTAGGGCTATGATTGAGAGTAGTACGAGGATTGTTACGAGAATTCGTTTCATTTTCAGTCATCTTAATTCCACTCTGTCCACGCTTAAATGCCTTGGGGAACACGGCTGCAATCTTTCCATATAACGAAAGGCTTACGGGTCTTCCCAAGGAAGCGTGATTAACTCATAAACGAGTCAATGAGATTGATTGAAACGAGCAAAGCTGTTACCGGAAGGCACCAAGTGTACAAGTCAACTGCTGGACGGTTCATCAGATTAGGCTCGTAATGCGCGCGTGGGATCTTGCTCAGGGTCATAATGCACATCGATATGGATGCGTTCTACTCATCCGTTGAGCAACGCGAGAACCCAAGCTTGCGCGGTAAGTCCGTCATAGTTGGCGCAGACCCGAAAGGGGGAAAGGGCAGGGGCGTCGTCGCCGGCTGTTCTTATGAGGCTCGGAAGTTCGGTGTGCACTCCGCTCAACCCATCTCCATAGCCTACAGGCTTTGCCCGAACGGCATCTACCTAAGGCCGAACTTCACGCTCTACGAGCAGGTTTCAGAGCAAGTCATGCAACTGCTCAGACGATTCTCGGAGAAGCTTGAGCCGATGAGTATTGATGAAGCATTCATGGACGTTTCAGACAAACTGACCAGCTTCGAAGAAGTCGCGGCGCTGGCCGCGAAGATAAAGCAAGAAGTGAAGGATAAGGCTCAGCTCACCTGTTCAGTCGGCGTCGCACCAAACAAATCAGTCTCCAAAATCGCCTCAGACTTCAAGAAACCAGACGGCCTAATCATAGTCCCACCGGAGAAAGTACAGGAGTTTCTAGCTCCGCTACCGGTTGGCAAGATCAGTGGCATTGGTCAGAAGAGTTCCGAAGTTCTCGGCGCGATGGGTATCAAAACGATTGGGGATTTGGCTGCAACCCATCCCAGCAAGTTGACTGAGGCTTTCGGCAAGTACGGGGCGCGCCTGTGGCAAGTGGCCAATGGCATAGACGATGAGGAGGTGATCACCTCCTACTCGATTAAGTCGATCAGCTCGGAAACCACATTCGAAGAAGATGTAACCGACCGGGGGAAGGTGAAACAAGCCTTTGCTTCGCTGATTCAAGATGTTCATGCCCGTGTCCAATCGCAGAAGGTGCTCTTCCGCACTGTGGGCATCAAGGTACGCTTGGAAGATTTCACAACGTTCACGCGGGCCAAGACCCACCCGAAGTACACCGACGACAAAGCCGCCATGCAGGAATGCGTGGAGGAACTCTTCAGCGAGTTCGAGAAGAGCCCAGCGAAAATTCGCTTGGTGGGCGTTCGGGTGGCTAACTTCAGGAGGATGGACGCCGAGCAGGAAACATTACTGAGTTGGGCGGCCAAGGGTTCAGGGGCGCAGGGCTAGGGCAGCAAGATGCTGAGGTCATAGGGATGCCCTGTGGCATCATAAACGGTTTCCATGGTGTAAGAGCCGTCTCGCTCTTACTGCTTAACCTTGGAGAGGTCGATCCTCTCCAATTCGACGCGCAATTCCACCAGCCACGCCGCGAATTGTCCTGCTTCTGGGCATACGATTCGTAGGCGTCCGTCAGGAAGAATCGTGATGCTTCCGTTCTCTTCGGTTTTTAGGGGGATGAATATGGACTCTCGGTGCAGGTTGAATGAGTCGGTTATCTCCAGAATCCTGAGAATCTGGTCGGGGCGTAGAGCGCTCATCCTTCTTCGCTGGCCGGTTAATTACTGGCACTTGATTAAGGCAGTCACGGCATTTAGTTTACTTATTCCGTAGTATCCACCTGCTACTCTATATGCTAAACATAAGACGCAACCTTTCACGTAACGCCTTTTGCGATATCCATGCAAGCGGAGCTGGCTCATCGGAGAGTAGACTCTCTAAGCGAAGTATTCCTCGAGGACGTATACGCCATCCCCGGCGGGCACAAGGTCAAGGAATGTATTCAGTGCGGCACCTGTAGCGCCTCCTGCCCCACAAGCTACGCGATGGACTACACCCCAAGAGAGGTCATCGCAGCGCTTAGGGCTGGCATGCTTGACCGTGTTCTAATGAGCAACACAATCTGGCTTTGCGCCTCATGCTACTCCTGCACCGTCAGGTGCCCGTCAGGAATCAAACTCACGGACGTCATGTACGAGCTCAAACGGCTGGCAATCGAGTTTAACCTCGTCCCCAAGAACGTCAAAACACCCATAGTATCGAAACTGTTCGTGAGCATCGTCGATAAGTACGGTCGCATCTCAGAAACTGAACTCGTTAGCAAATTCATGATGAAGACGAACCCACTATCAACCCTCAAAATGATACCTCGGGCCTACAAGTTGTTCATGCGGGGGAGGCTACCGCTCATTCCTCACCGAATCAAAGGAACACGCGACCTACGCAAGAGCACTGAGATGCTGGTCTCCGGTGTGCATCCGGGAACAGCCTCCAAGGGGGCGCCGTAGAAAGTTGCAATCTCAACTTGAATTCTCGTATTACCCTGGTTGCTCGGTTGAGGGAATGAACAAATCCTACGATAAAGCTAGCCGCTTAGTCTGCGAGGCTCTCGGCATCAACCTGGTCGAGCTCAATGACTGGAACTGTTGTGGTGCCACCTCATACATGGCCATCAACGAACAGAGGGCGCACGTTCTCTCAGCAAGAAATTTGGCGTTGGCGGAGAAAGAGAAGAAAGACCTCGTAGTCGTCTGCCCCGCCTGCCTAACAACCCTAACCAAAACTAATCGCTACATGGGCGAGGATCCGAAGCTGAAGAGAACAGTCAACTCAGCTCTTAGCGCCGCGGGTCTGCAGTACCAGGGTGGCGCGAGGGTTAGGCATCTTCTAGAAGTGATCGTTAACGAGGTGGGCGAAGCCAAAGTCAAGTCCAGAGTAAGAAAGTCGCTCATGGGCCTCACGGTCGCACCGTATTATGGTTGCCAATTAACTCGGCCTTTCGGAGAAATCGACGACAAGGAATTCCCAACGATACTCGACAAACTGCTCTCTTGGTTAGGAGCGAAACCCGTCAATTTTCCGATGAAGACGAAGTGCTGCGGCGGCATGCTAATGATGACCAACGAAGCCGTTGCATTGGGGTTGACGAGAAACCTTCTGGCTTCAGCGAAACAAAATGGGGCAGAGTGCATTGCTACTCTTTGTCCCCTGTGCCACATGAATTTGGAAGCATACCAAGGCAACGTGAACAAGCTCTTTGGAACAAGCTTCAACGTTCCAATCCTTTACTTCACACAATTGCTGGGCCTCGCCTTCGGTTTCTCGCGAAAATCGCTAGGCGTCGACGAAGAACTCACGCCTAGCAAAGAATTGCTGAAGAAAACTTGGTGGTTGTACGAGAGTTGCCAGAAAAGATAGGCGTCTACGTGTGCCACTGCGGGACGAACATAGCCCGCACCGTGGACTGCAAGGCCGTCGCTGAATATGCGCGTCGCCTCCCCAACGTAGTTGTAGCCCGGGATTACCAGTACACGTGCTCCGACCCAGGCCAAGAAATGATCAGGAACGATATCAGCGAATTTGGGTTGACGCGGGTCGTCGTTGCCTCATGTTCACCCTTGATGCATGAACCAACCTTCAGGCGCGCTGTTGCAGGTGGGGGCCTGAACCCGTTCCTGTTCCAAATGGCCAACATTCGGGAGCAATGTTCGTGGATAACCGAAGACAGAGAGTTGGCCACTGAACGCGCTAAGGCCATTGTCGGCGCAGCCGTAATGCGCGTGGTCTTCCATGAAGCGCTCGAGGTGAAGAAGGTTCCAGTGAACCCGGACGTACTGATCGTTGGAGGCGGCATCACGGGAATTGAGGCTGCGCTTCAGATTGCGGATTCAGGGAAGAAAGTCTACCTTGTCGAGAAGGAGCCCTCGATTGGGGGTTACATGGCGCGGTTCGACAAAACCTTTCCAACACTCGACTGTGCGGCCTGTATCCTTACCCCCAAGATGGTATCCGTAGGCCAGCACCCGAACATTGAACTCCTAACTTACAGCGACGTCGTCGGCTTTTCGGGGTACGTAGGAAACTTCAC
>JBAVCK010000127.1:0-14182 GCA_049586635.1 Bathyarchaeia archaeon | reverse complement strand
TTTAGCGTCCACGGTAGAACAATCCCGTTTTAATGTGTTTAGATCAACTATTTCCTTAATGATGGTCCAAGCTGACATGCGGAGGGAGACAGATAGAGGGTCGGAAAATTCAGAACGTTACGAGGTGAGCGTTCAGAAGCATGCGTGGAGATCACATAACGTTATCATCCCAAGGTTAATATCACGAAGTCGAATCCCAAGATCGATGGTCATCGTTGGAGGGTCTTCTCGTTTTTGTGAGCATTTTCGTCGAATCGCCTAATCTGGATGACGTCATCCAGGCGTTATCTCAATTTCCTAACGTAGAAGAATTATACGAAGTAACAGGGGAATTCGATATAATCGCGCTCGTCTCAGCATCGAACATAGAAGAATTCTCATATTTTCTGAAGAACAAGCTTCTGAAGACAAAAGGTGTAACGAGCACTGTAACCTCAGTCGTGCTAAAGGCATACACAATTTGAATTATGAAAACGCAAGGGATTTCACAGCTCAAATTATAAACAGTGTCTCTGTAGTGAATACTGACCAGTTGAACTCGACATTATCCAATGTCGACTAAACGGTTTAGAGTTGGATACGCGCTAAGAGAGGCTGTGAACGAATTGTCCGACGCGAAAAGACTGCCCCTCGAAAATCATCTGGGGTTCGCGGAGCCAAGCACAAAAAGTGCGGGGGGTTCAAATCCCACCGAATACATGAAATGACGAACCTAGTACACTCGTTTCCACTGGAAGACATCGCATTCTTTTGGGCACTCTTTGGTTTCAAGCTTGAAGAGCGAGACAGGTGAACACGAAATATCGTGAGGATTAGAAACCTATGACGTAAAGGCATCTTTTCGCATAGAACTATTTCCAAGTGTCCTCTAAAGCCTGGTACCAGGACGGATGCTGGGTAGCATAGTCAACGAAGCGCTCTATGCGGTCGATAGTATTCTTGTGGACGTGATGTTCGATGCCTTCTGCGTCCGATTTCGCCACCTTCTCCTCAATGCCCAGAATGCGAAGGAATTTGAGAATTGTCCGGTGTCTCTGTTGAACTGACCTCGCCAACCGTTGTCCCTTGCGGGTTAGGGAGAGGCCTCGGTAACGCTCATACACGATAAGTCCCATTCCGTGTAGCCTCTGGAGCATCCCTGTCACACTAGCGGATTTAACGTCTAAACGTTCAGCAATATCCGCTGACCTAGCATAGCCTTTCTTCTGAATGAGTTCGTAAACGACTTCGAGGTAATCTTCGACACGTGTAAGGTCAGAGGCCGGGTTGGGCCTCGAAACCAGAACTGCGGTATTGGTCTTCCTTGGATCGCTCATTCATCCCACCAAGTCTGCCACGTCTTTCAACTTGTATGCTACCTCAATGCTGCCTCACGGACCAGCTGGTTTACACCATCATAGTCTAACCTTTAAATGTTAGGTGAAACTAAGTCGTATATGTGTTCCAATCTAGCCTAGTCATCCGAAAAGGTGTTCTATACTGGGATTAGCAGATTTTCCGTCTAGGCTACGTTCGGTTCGAGTTGCCTTCAGTGGCTCCGCGGTGAGTGGATTCCTTCGCTATATCGGTCCGGCTCTGATCGTTAGTACAGCTTACATTGATCCGGGCAATTTTGGTACCGATATTGCAGGCGGAGCACAGTACGCTTACCAACTTCTTTGGGTTGTTTGGCTTGCGAACATCATGGCTATGGTTCTCCAATACCTTTCTGGTAAGCTGGGCCTTGCGACTAGTCTTTCTCTCGCTGAGATCATTCGCGCGAAGTTGAAGACCAGATGGAAGATCTTGCCTTACTGGCTGGCCTGCGAAGTGTTCGCACTTTTTACTGACCTAGCCGAGTTTCTCGGCGTCACAATCGGCCTGTATCTGCTCTTCGGCATCCCGCTAATCACATCGGCGTTCATATCCGCCTTCGATATCGTTGTCATCTTCCTTCTGGCGGGCAATAAGTTCCGCCGAATGGAGATCATCATAGCAAATTTCGTCACCGTAATCGGCTTAGGATACCTTTACGAGGTCTTCATAACCAAACCGAACGCGTTTCCGATTGCGGTGGGCTCGGTTCTTCCATTGATTCCGGGCACGAATGCAGCAGTGATTTGCGTTGGCGTTATTGGCGCAACTGTCATGCCACATGCGCTCGTGTTGCATTCCTACCTTGCCAAGAATAAACTTCAGGTGGGGGATTTGAAGGAGAGGAAGAGATTACTTGGGTATCATCGAAAAGAGACAATAATCCTCCTCACTCTGGCAGGCTGCATTAACGCCGCGATCTTGATAATGGCATCTGCGGCCTTCAACACGCGTGGCATCCTAATAGCCACCATTCAGCAGGCATATTGGACGCTGCTGCCCCTCTTCGGCTTTTTAGCCGGTACTGTTTTCGCTATAACCCTTCTCTGCTCCGGTTGGTCATCCTCCTGTTGTGGAGTTCTGGCCGGGCAGGCTATACTCGAAGGCATGTTAGGAAGCCACATCAATCCATGGGTCAGAAGGATCATAATCCGAGTCATCAATGTCGCACCCACAACGGTAATGATCGTGTTGGGATTTAATCCGCTAATCCTTCTAGTCTACAGCCAAGTCGTCCTAAGCTTCCTAATACCTCTCCCTCTGATTCCGCTGATAATCTTCACGATGAATAGGAAGTTGATGGGTAACTTCGTCAACCGAAAATCTCTCACAGCAGTAGCACTCCTCTTCTGCGGAATCATTATTGCATTTAACATCTACATCTTAGTTCTCACACTCTGAGTGGCTGTTGTGTACGAAACGAACGAAAAGTCTCGCTCAAACTTGATTATTCCCAAACACATACTGGTTCTGATACTGAAGTCATTCGTCGCATCGCGCTAGCGCGCTTTCGTGACTGTCAAACTATAACTGTTTTCAATATGGATGAAGGCGAGAACAGTTGAGAGCCAGATTTCGTGTGGACAATTGACAATGTCATAAGGAATGACGTGTTTTTCTATGTGTTAGAAGTGGATAGTCGCACGTTTCTGAAATGCCGTTAGAAAGAAAAACTGTCATCGACAAAGTTCGCATCTATCCCGTTATTGAGGCCTGATTCTTGACTGCGACGTCACTGTTGCTGCAAATCAGTGCCCTCGGCATTTTCATCCACGCTTTCTTTCTGACAATTTCCCTTGGTTTTCCATGGGTGATCGGTGCGATGCTCTACAAGTGGTGGAGAACTAAAGACAAGGAATACTATGAAGCTGCACGGAATGTTACTGGCGTTCTTGGTCTCAACTTTGCCCTCGGCGCCATAACGGGAACCCTAGTTGAATTTGGGCTTGTTCAGGCTTGGCCCGGCTCAATCTTCGTAATTGCAACTTTTGGCATGATACCGATGACATTGGAACTCGTGGCGTTCATAGGCGAAATCGTACTGCTCGTGATGTTCATTGTTACGCTGGGTAAAGTTCGGCCGCTTGCGAGTCTGGGTGTAATGATGTTCTATGGTGCCATGGCCATTCTATCTGGCGTTTTGATAATGGCGGTGAACAGTTGGCTGAACGTCCCCTGGGGAACTGGGAATCTAGCGTCGAACTTGTATCCGTTTCTGCCACAATACGGCCCGAGCGCAGTTTACCCGGCCGCCCTCGTCAAGCTGAAGCTGGAACTCGTTAAGAATCTACTCGCTACTGGAACCGCGTCGCAGGTTTTACAAAACCCTGACCTTGCAAGGGCCGTCGGTTTGACGCTGAGCGACCCATATGTCGCTTTATCATCTCCTTACGCATTGGCAAGCGCACTCCACGCTGTGAACGCGGGAATAATCGTTGGGATGTCCTTCGCCCTAGTCGGGTACGCTTACAGGTTCTTGAAGACTGGACAGGCTAAGTATGTGAGGATTGTGAAAGCTTTCCTGCCCATCCTTCTCGTCCTGCTGATTCTTCAGCCAACAGTGTTCGGCGACCTCATGGGTAAGGCTGTTGCCTTTCAGCAGCCTACGAAATTCGCCCTGATGGAAGGCGCAGTCAACACGACTCAGAATCCTCTGATAGATTTCCTAGCCTACGGTAATCCGCAGCGCGCAATAGCCGGTTTCGATTCGCTAAGGAGCCAATGTGATTCATTGGGGCAGACGACTCTCGGGAATCTTGCGACTTCTGTTGCCTCGAACATCTCGCTGGGCTCAGCTTCCTCGGTGAGCCTAAAGTCTGTCTGCCTATCAGACTTATCCAAGTCCGAGTCACGCCTCCTTGTGATATATCCACTCTACTATGCGAAAATAGCCTTTGGAATAATGGATTTGATGGCTATTGTGGGGCTATTTGCCCTAAACTTCAACCTCGGCGCATTCTCGAGATTGGCGAAGCGTATTCTCAATCGTTTCGGTGAACGGAAATCTGTGTTCCTGCTCTCGCTGCTCGTTGTCTTAGCGTCAATTTTCGCGAGTGGTCTAGGTTGGTTCGTTCGTGAGGATGGGCGTAAGCCTTGGACTGTCTACGGTTTGCTTTATCCAGAGGAGTTAATCACATCCGTTCCCATCGGACCAGTCTTCATACTCTTCGCGGTACTCTTCGTTGTTGTCGCGGCGATTGGAATCTATGGGATTTACGTGGTTTCGACGAGGCGGTTGAAGTTCATTGAACTCCTGAAGAAGGGAGCAGGAGTGGAGTGAGCTGGAGAACACGGAGCTTCTAGGGTTCACGATTCTTGGTATTGCTGTGATCGTTCACATCATAATCGTGAACATCACGCTCGGAACCGGATGGATCTCGGCAATGGCGAGGTATCTTGCATGGTCCAAACGCAGACCGGATTTGGAAGTTATGTCGAGGAGGGTGTTCAAGATTCTGATTATTCACGAGTTGTTCAGCGGGGTTTGGGGTACGATCATAACGGTCATACTGGCCGGTCTCTTTCCCACGTTGATGGCTACTGCAACTGACATAATCTTTCTGCCAATCCTCATAGCCCTCTCCTCCATACTCATTCGGATTCCATCAATCGCGTTATTCTGGTATACTTGGGGAAAGATTCGACCTGGTCTGCATGCTGCGCTCGGTTTTGTGATGGCGATTTCCGGTTTCGGCGTCCCATTCGGTTTCAGGTATATCTTTGCAGAGATAACTTACCCATACGCCTTGGCGATGGCATTGCAGGGCCTGGTGAACGTCGCGCGCACGGCCGTATTCTTCAATCCACTCTATCCTTGGCTATTGCTGCACACATGGTTCGGCGCTCTGTCGATAGGCGGATTCATAGTAGCGTCCTTTTTCGCGATTAAAGGAAACGTGAACTCAAAGTTCGCGTGGATAGGCCTCTGGCATGGCGTGCTCTTCCTCTGCGTGCAAGGCTTACTGGGCCCAACCTATTTGGTGAACCTCACCGGTAAAGCGCCATTATTGTACTCGAACATTCTTGGTTTAACTGGATCAACGTTTGACGTACTTCCACTCTTCACTTTGAAGCTCTCATTGGTCACGTTCTTGGTTGTGATCTCAATAAAAGTGTGGAAGAGCATCAATCGTGGAAATGGTAGCGTGCCAAGGTATACTCTTGCTTTGGGACCGGCGGCAATTATGATCGCAATGATCGGAGAATTCATGAACGATGCAGGCAGATACCCATACTTAGTGATACTAGGAAATTCCGGGTTGAGCCCTGTGGAATTCATGAACGTCTACGTACAGGTTCCATGGTTCACTGTACTCGCGGTTGTCGGTGTGCTACTTGCTTTCGTAGGCGTCTTCATGGTGACCGCATACTACGCATTGAACAAGCGTTTTCTCTCGGACATGCCCGAACAGTTCCAAGCCGCATGACCTATCCAGCTGGATGGACTAAGAATCACCCGTAACCGATCGGAGTGAAGACCGACTACTGACCTGCCTAAATGAAAATGCCTGCCAACGCAATAAAACCAGACGCCACGACAAGCGCCAAGCTCACCCAGTACGCAACACTCCACCCTAAATCAGACGATAAATTCCCCATCAACCGTTTCTTCCTCGTGATCAATCCAACCATTACGCCGGGTCCAAGGAGAACGAACACGAACAAAACCATCATGTCGATTGCCAGATGGAATAAGTCCGGGAGCAGCATAGGCACAACAAGAGCTGGAAGAGATTCAAACAAGTAAATCCAGAAGAACCTCTGCCTACCCCAACCTATTGTCTCAGCCACACCCCACGCACTACCAAGAGAAACCACAACAAGGGCCAAAAACGAAGCAGCAATCAAGCCTATGGCGAAAATATATGCGGCGTATGGTCCGGCAAGAAAAGACAACGCCTGCGAAAGCTGCTTAGGTGAACTCGTCTCGATCAAAGCGCCGTTCAGACCAATCGTTGCCAACAATATCACAACCATTCCGACCTCACTCGCTATGGCCCCGAGCAAAGTCTCTAGACGCGAAGCCCATAGGCTCTTGATCCGTTTCTCAGCCGTAGCCGAAGCCTGGTAAAATAACATGAAAGGCATCACCACAGCCCCCGCAGTCGCCGCCAACAAGTAAAGAAAACCTGGCTTCCAACTCCAAAAGAAGAACATGTACTCGCGCACGGGAGGCAAGCCCCTAAGAAAAAGCGACCCAGCATACGAAACGATCAGGACCGCAGAAAAAGCAACCAAGAATCTCTCCACAGTCGAGTACCCTCTCTTCCAAACAATGAGGAGGTAAACCACGTACACGACCGGCAGAGAGAGAATTGGTGCGACTCCAAGAAGTTGAAAACCAATGGCGATTCCCGTAAACTCCGCAATATAACTCAGAATATCCGTGCACGCCATCGGAACACTCGTCAGCAATGCAATTCTCCGAGAATAATTCTCTCTGACAATCTCACCTAACCCTTTGCCCGTGGCGACGCCGATTCTTCCAGCGGCCTCCTGAATCAAGAACAATGGTACAGTTAAGAGGAGTAGAAACCAGACAAGTGAGTACCCGTACAGGGCTCCGTCCGTAGCCGCAGTCAATATGCTTGCAGCATCCACATCAGCAATCATGACCACCCAGGCAGGACCAAATGAGTGAACGAACGTGCGCAACCTATCGAGTCCAGAAATGTCCCGCACCATGTCTTCACTCAGTCCTAAGCCTAATCCAATCAGTCGCTTGCGATATCTGCAATTTTAACCGTCAGTTTGTGTATCGTGGTGGGGCTGGTCCTGCGCACCACTATCCCTACACACACGAAAACCGGAACGGGAAAGAATAGAAGGATAGGGTCAACGATGTTTGTGCTTCGACTTTTACTTTAGGAATTTTGATACGAATGGTGATGTTTCGCCTTGTCGCATGAAGTGTCCGGATGGGCCTTCTCCTAGGAATTCGCTGAACCATGATTCATGCTCTACTTCCTCGTTGAGGATTGCTAAGGATAGGTCGTAGGTGCGGTGGTCTTTGCCTGCGGTGATGTTGCAGATATGCGAATATCCTGCGACTGCGCATCTCTCCGCATTCACCAGCACCGTTAACATTGCTTTGATGTCCGTTGGGTCTTTGGGCAGTCGTGCCGGTGGACATGCGGACATGTCATGGAATACTTTCATGTCGTCAGGGAGTTTGCCTCCGAGTTCGTATATGCGTGGAGTCAACGCTTCGAAGTGATTGCGGTCCTCTATTCGAGCTACCTCCGCGAGTTGTTTGACGCCTTCTCCTTCTAAGCCGATTAGATTGCATCTTAGTATAGTATAGTAGTAGAATGTTGTCAGTTCCGCGGCCGCGTTCTTGACGAGTAGGTCCAGGAGTTGGTCAACGTTGACGCCCGCCTTCACCACCATTTCGCGTGCTACTCTAGCCATAATGTCACCTCCTTTACTTTGGTCTGGAATGGTGTTTTGGGTCAGATGGACGCAGTTTCGATTGCCCTTCAGCGTTCTTTCTCAAGATAGTAAAGAACGAACTTTTCTGAGGACGGTGCGGGGTTTACGAGTCCGGTGGGCTCGACTACTTGATCCAATCTTATCGGAATAGCATTGTCGGGGAGCTCTATCGTCTTATCCTTCCGAACCTCGACGACTCTTAACTTACTCTTCATAGTAACTCAATGTGAGTCTCACTGGAAGAGCAAATGGATAGTTTTCGGTCGGTTGCTACATCTGATAATCATCTTTCCAGTTGATTGGACAAATGACTATGGGATCAGGGCTACGGAATTTGACCAGCGTCAAGCAGGGCTTATTTGGACGACAAAGTGAGCAGCAAACGGACCCCCATCCACCAGCAGAAAGAAAGCAAACCCTAACGAATTCACGGACTCTTCAACGGGTACATATGACCAACTCGCAACATTACACCTGTCGCAATTAGTCCACCGACGCCTCCTGCAATGAAACCGACAGCGGCTACGGAAGCAAGCAGAACGCTTGCTTGCATACCCATACCTGCACTCATCGAGCGCGTGCCCTCACGCATTAGCATGCCCATTCCCAACGTTGCAATAAGTAGGACGGCTACCGCGTTGCTCACGCCGCCTGCCAAGAAAGAGTAAGATAAGCTGAATAGTCTGCCAAAGGATTTGACATAGAAAAGCTCCAATACCAAGCCGACAGCGATGAAGATCGGAAACGCCAGAAAACTGATAGGAACAAAGAACGACAGAATTAACCCATTGATTGCACTTGTTAGGAGAAGCGTTCCTCTCTTTTGAGTGACTGCACCCGCGATCATTATTGGAGCCATAATGACGGGACCAGCAAGAGTTGGCCCTGGTATGTGAAACGACATGTTGATTGTCGGACCAATAGCTACGTGACAAATGGCAGCGATCACAGCCATAACTGGAACAATGGCGACATCTCTGGATGAGAGCCCCACAGTACTGCCCTCCGCTTCGACATGATGGCTTGAGCTGTAAAAGCCTTGGTAAGCACAAATGCTTACATTTTACGAACATGTAGTCAACGCGGCTTGGAAATTGGAGATGACAGATGACACGTACGAAGCGGCCTAGAGTCTTGTTAACGGAAAGGCAATGGCAAGTTATGCGACTTCGAGCAACAGGGCTAACTCAAGGGCAGGTCGCGAGGAGACTTCACACCACCCGAGAAAACATAAGCATAATTGAACATCGAGCCCATGAGAATTTGAGAGCGGCCAGAACTACTTTGGCCATGTTAGACCAACTCTCTTCTTCAAAGGAACTCATCATTCCAAGCGGAACAAGCATCTTTGAAGCCACCTCCATGATACTACGAAAGGCTGATGTAATGCGGATAAAAGTCAGATTGAACGCCGACTCAATTCTAGCCGCCCTCCGATCCAAATGCAAAGGAAGGATACGGGGGCATCACTTGACCGCAGTTGTCAGAATTAGGATTGGCGAAGACGGCTCCGTGATAGTAGGGTGAAATCATGCGGGCCGTAACATACGACCCAATAGGAGTGATACATTCTCGACTGAAAACGCCGTTTGGCGCGCCCTTGCAATCAGTGTCAGCTAAGCTCCTGAAAGGAACCGTGGAGGTTTTCCCGAAATACGTTTCAGGGCTGAAGGATCTAACGGGATTCTCTCACTTGATTCTCATATACCACTTTCACCTTTCTACCACGGCATCGCTAATAGTGAAACCCTATTTGGACAACGAGGAGCACGGGATCTTTGCCACTCGAGCACCCGTTCGCCCCAATCCGATAGGAATTTCCATCGTGAGACTGAGGAAGATCAGGGCAGGAACAATCTTCGTTCAAGACCTTGATGTGATTGACGGTACACCTCTCCTGGACATAAAACCGTACGTCCCACAGTTTGACGCCCGAAGAGTCCACAAGATAGGATGGCTTGATCGAAAGATAAGTAAACTCCAGCGAACTAGGTCCGACGGAAGATTCACTAGAAACCCTTCGCGTTCGCAGAGCCTATCTTCACCTCGCTAATCACGGTGTACTCGTTCAGCCTTCTTCCCCATAATTGGAGCTGAGGATATGAACGAGATTCAGAGAACCTTAAACTCAGAATGTCGATACAGGGTTCGATGCTGTCGGACCAACTTCGGCGTCTGATGAATGTGCTTATTGGCCCTGGTATGCGAACGCGCGACCCTTCGTGCGCTGAGGATGTACGGCCTCTTGCTCTTCCTTACAGTTTCTCCACTGGCGTTCGGGACGAGTAACATGTCTTCGAAAAGCAGCAAAATCAGCCCCGTCTGACCCAGAAAACCGAGTCACCCCCCCTGGGGGTACCTCCAAGCGTGCGCACGGCAGGGCTACGCCATTCTTGTCCCACCAAAGGTTCGTCCCTTACGCGGACGTTGCGGGGTTCGTTGGCAACAGACAACGTTTTGGAACATGAAAAATTAACAACGGTTATTATCAGCCGATGTTTGCTGATAACGCGACACAAGTCTAGGGAATAGAAGAATGGTTTCAAAGGACGAGGTCATGGCGGCGCTCAAAGACGTCATAGACCCGGAGCTTCACATCTCCATAGTTAACCTCCAAATGGTCAAGAACGTTGACATCACAGGCGAGAAGGTGAAAGTGCTCGTCGCCCTCACCGTAGGTGGTTGCCCACTCTCCAAGACCATTTCCACTGACATTGAGAAAGCAGTAACCAAGCTACCTGGCGTCAAGGCCGTTGACGTTGAGACAACTGTGATGACGAAGCAAGAACTCGAAGCCCTACGCAAAAAAATTCAGGGCCAGATGGCTGCGGTTCAAGCTCAAAAGACAACTCCTGGCGTCATGCCCCCTGGAATAGACCGCCTAGAACGGAAGGGCGTCCGAAACGTCATCGCAGTAATGTCCGGGAAAGGCGGGGTTGGAAAGTCCTTCGTAACAGGTTTCTTGGCTGTGCAGCTGACAAGGCTAGGGTACAAGGTGGGCATCCTCGACGCAGACATAACAGGCCCAAGCATAGCGAAAATGTTCGGCCTGAAAGGCCCACTCTTCGTAACCGCCGACAAACACGTACTCCCCGCAACAACTCGCACCGGCATCAAGGTCGTTTCGATGAACCTCATACTCGAAGAACCACAAATGCCCGTCATCGTACGAGGCCCAATCATCAACAGCGTCATCCGACAAATGTTCCAGGACATAGAATGGGGAGACCTCCACTTCCTGCTCGTAGATTTGCCTCCGGGAACGTCTGATGCTCCGTTGACGGTTTTCCAGTCCCTTCCCCTACAGGGCGTCGTCGTGGTTACGACCCCTCAGGACCTCGCCCTGATGGTCGTCAGCAAAGCGATCAACATGGCGAAGACCCTTAGCGAACAACTCGCGTCCGTGAAGATTCTTGGCCTAATTGAGAACATGAGCTACTTGATCTGCCCACACTGCAGCGAAAAAATCGAAGTATTCGGCAGGAGCAAGGCGCCGGAGGTAGCCAAGAAGGCTGGAATACCGTTCTTGGGCGCTGTTCCAATAGACCCAGAGATTGCTAAGTTGGCTGATGAAGGGAATATAGAGGACTATGCCAACCCGCTGTTCGAGGAGGTCACTAGGGCAGTAAGATTGAACGCGAACAGGCTTCTAGAACCGATTCCTGGCGCCATGCCAATAGCATGGTCTGAACAGAAAGCAGCCTAGCGAGTTTAAGGGAACAGACTAAGATTAATAGGTAAGCAAAATGCCGAGTTCTTACAGAAGCAAAGAGAATCGCAGGTTCAGGAATGAAGAGGTGAATTGAAGCATGGTAACTAAGGAAGAAGTGATTACCGTTCTGAAGGATTGTTACGACCCAGAAATCCCAATCAACATCTGGGACTTGGGACTAGTATACGACATCAACCTCCAAGAAGATGGCAACGTGGGAATCAAAATGACGCTCACTGCACCTGGGTGCATGATGGGCGGAATGATAGCCGAGGAAGTTAAAACGAAAATCAAGGCTATGAACGGAGTCAAAGACGCGAAGGTTGAACTTGTCTGGGAACCTCCATGGAGCCCGGACAAGATGAGTGAAGAAGCAAAGGCCCAGATGGGAATCGCTTAATCGAACTGGGCCAAGCCCGTTTTCTTTCGACCCTCTTTCTCGAGGCCCGTATTCCGTATCGGACTTTTCTTTGTTAGCCGAGTTGCTCTACTTGGCACCTAGCTCACGTTTCTTCCAGCGCAGGTTGTGGCCGTGGCATTTCCTGCAGCGGTTGGATGGGCCTGGGTTGCGTGCGCCGCAGTCGCGGCAAATCTTGTAGTGCAACCTGACCTTCTGCGCTAGCTGTTTCTTCACGACATCAGTGATAGGCATGCGTGATTCCCTTGAAACGAATTCGCTACGTGAAGCGAAAAGAGGCATATATACCGTGCGTTGACAAAACCCCGAAAACTCAACTCTAATCCAAGGGACTGGGGCGATACCGATGCAAACTGGAGATTCGCTGGACAAAATCGCACGCGAGGTCTTAGCCTGTAGGAAATGCCGCCTTTGCGAGACAAGGAAGAATGCAGTCCCAGGTGAGGGCTCGACAACGGCAAAGGCGATGTTTGTCGGGGAAGCTCCGGGAGAGCAAGAGGACATTCAGGGTCGCCCGTTTGTTGGCGCTGCTGGAAAACTTCTGACCGAGCTTCTCGCGTCGGTGAATTTGCGGCGGGAGGACGTTTACATTACTAATATTGCGAAGTGCAGGCCGCCCAACAACAGGCCGCCCAGAAAAGATGAAGCGGCCGCTTGCAGGCCCTACCTCGACCGGCAGATCGTCTCACTTATACCAAAGGTCATATGCCCAATGGGCAATTCAGCCATACATGCGTTGATGGATTCAGGTGGCTCTGTCACGGAGCTTCACGGTATCCCCTTCGAGGTTGGGGCGATAACTTACTTCCCAATGTACCACCCGGCCGCCGCCCTCTATACCTTCAGTTTGAGGAACATAATGTTGGATGATTTCAAGAAGTTGCGTGCGCTTCTAGACTCGGCTGGAGACTAATCTTCTTCGAAGACCGGCTTATTCCCTAGTACCTTGTCGATTCGCTCCATAACTTCCGAACTTAGTTTTGAAGCAACTTCTGAGGCCTTCATGTTCTCCGCTACTTGTTCCGGTCGGGTTGCTCCCGTGATTACGGTACTCACGAATGGGTTCTTGAGGCACCACGCCAACGCTAACTGTGCCATAGTGCAATCCAGTTCAGTAGCAACGGGTTGCAGTTGTTTCACTTTTTCAATGTTCTGCGGTGTGAGAATGTATTCGCGTATCCACTCATAACCTGGGACAGAAGCTCGAGTCCCTGATGGAATACCTTTGTTGTATTTGCCCGTCAGTAGCCCTGAGGCCAAGGGGCTCCAGATCGTTGTGCCCAAACCGATTTCACGGTAAAGGGGAAGGTATTCTTTCTCTACTCGGTCACGATGCAGCATGTTGTATTGTGGCTGTTCCATTTGGGGAGGGGTTAAGTGCTGTTCTCGGGCGATTGCGTAGGCGCGCATTATGTCAGCGGCATTCCACTCCGAAGTTCCCCAATACAAAATCAACCCCTGATGGACCAAATCATCCATAGCGCGTACTGTCTCCTCAATTGGAGTATTCGGGTCAGGGCGGTGGCAGAAAAATAGGTCCAGGTAATCAAGCTGCAAACGTTTGAGGGACCTCCGGCACGCTTCGTAGATGTGTTTGCGGGAAAGCCCCCTATCGTTAGGGCCTTCTCCACCCCAGAAAACCTTGCTAGATACGATAAAGCTCTCCCGTGGCCAGCCCATCTTCTTCAGGACGTTCCCCATGACTTTCTCAGCATTTCCAGCCGCGTAGGCTTCTGCGTTATCGAAGAAGTTTACTCCAGCATCGTAAGCGGCTGACATGCACTTCAGCGCGGCATCTTCACCAACTTGGCCACCATACGTAACCCAAGCCCCTAACGAGAGTTCGCTAACCTTCAACCCTGCGCTACCAAGACGCCTGTAATTCATAGTCCCATCACATTCCCCAAATTCAAGGCGCCATATTAAGGCGGTGCCAATCTGAGATACCCTGCAACCTTCGCAATTGGCGTCATTTACCCGCAGAAAGCGCCTTCGAGATGTCCCCAACCTTCGGGCTAAAATAAAGATCGAACGCAAAGTTAGCGGCGGAGAGCAAGAGGAGAAAAACGCTAAGCACCATCGGCAAATCCCGGAGAGAAGTCAAGGCAACGAAGAATGGAAGTATCATCGACGCTACGGCCCCGGAGCTAAACATAGCAATGCGTCCACGACGTCCAGCTGATTGAAGTGATTCTCGATCGACATTCAATGTCAAGACTCGTGACCTTGAGGCGACCATGCTTAGGAACGGGATTCTTAGTTTGTAT